>JAZSLZ010000063.1:0-7236 GCA_045535635.1 Clostridia bacterium | reverse complement strand
AGGGTGGGGTATATAATGACATCCGTATCGAAAATATGAAAAAAATTGCTGAACTGGATTTGAATGGTTATGCAATCGGTGGACTTGCAGTGGGTGAGACTGCTGAAGAAATGTATGATGTAATCGACCATGTTGAGGAATATATGCCGAAAGATAAACCAAGGTATCTTATGGGAGTCGGAACTCCTGTTAATATACTTGAAGCAGTTTACAGAGGAGTTGACTTTTTCGATTGTGTTATGCCAAGCAGAAATGCAAGACACGGACATATTTTCACCTCAAAAGGAATCATAAATATCAGAAATGAAAAGTATATTAGAGATGACACTCCTTTTGATGAAAACTGCGACTGCGAAACTTGCAGAAATTTCTCAAAAGGTTATATAAGACATCTTATAAAAGCTAATGAAATGCTTGGGTTAAGACTCTGCGTTATTCATAACCTAAGATTTTACAATTCTCTTATGGAGAAAATAAGACTTGCTCTTGACGAAAACAGATTTGAAGATTTCTATAGAACTAATGTAGAAATATTGGGAAAACGATTGTAATTATTGACATTATGGCGTTTTAGTGGTATTATTTATAGAATGAAAGGAATGATTTAAAATGAATTTTAAAGTTGGTATTATTGGAGCTACAGGTATGGTAGGACAGAGATTTATTACTCTTCTTGAAAATCATCCATGGTTTAATATTGAGGTTTTAGCCGCATCTCCAAGAAGCGCAGGAAAAACATACAGAGAGGCAGTAGGAAGCAGATGGGCAATGAAAACTCCACTTGCTGACAAAATTGCTGATATGGTTGTTATGGATGCAACAGCAGACATTGAAAAAATTGCTTCAATGGTTGATTTTGTTTTCTGTGCTGTTGATATGAAAAAAGATGAAATCAGAGCACTTGAAGAAGCTTATGCAAAAGCAGAATGCCCTGTTGTTTCAAATAACTCAGCACACCGTCATACAGACGATGTACCTATGATTATCCCAGAAATTAATCCTGAACATGCAGAAATTATAAATGCACAGAAAAAAAGACTTGGTACAAAAAGAGGCTTTATTGCTGTTAAGTCAAACTGCTCACTTCAGAGCTATGTACCTGCTCTTCATCCATTAATGGAAAAATTCGGTGTAACTAAAGCTCTTGCTTGTACATATCAGGCAATTTCAGGTGCTGGTAAAACTTTTGAAACTTTCCCTGATATTGTAGATAATATTATTCCATTTATCGGTGGTGAAGAAGAAAAAAGTGAAATTGAACCACTTAAAATCTGGGGTAAAATCGAAGGAGATAAAATTGTTGATGCAACTGAACCTAATATCACAACTCAGTGCTTAAGAGTTCCTGTATCAGATGGACACACAGCAGCAGTTTTTGTATCTTTTGAAAAGAAACCAACAAAAGAAGAAATTTTAGAATGCTGGAAGAATTTTGCAGGTGAACCACAGAAGCTTGAGCTTCCTTTGGCGCCAAAACAGTTCCTCAATTATTTTGAAGAAGATAACAGACCACAGGCTAAACTTGACAGAGATTTAGAAGGTGGTATGGCTGTTTCAATTGGAAGATTAAGAGAAGACCGACAGTTTGACTATAAGTTCGTTTGCCTTTCACACAACACATTAAGAGGAGCTGCAGGTGGTGCAGTTCTTATGGCAGAACTTCTTGCAGCAAAGGGTTATTTCAATAAATAATTAGGAGGCAGTTTATGAAAAAGTCTGTTTTTACCGGAGCTGGTGTTGCCATTGTAACACCTATGAAAAACAATATTGTAGATTTTGATGCGTTAGAAAAACTTATTGAATTTCAGATTGAAAATTTCACTGATGCAATTGTTGTTTGCGGTACAACAGGCGAGGCGCCTACACTTGAAGATGATGAGCATCTTGATGTAATTGAATTTTGTGTAAACAAAGTCAACAAAAGAATTCCTGTTATTGCAGGTACAGGAAGCAACAATACTGCTCACGCGGTAATGATGAATAAAGAAGCAGAGAAAAGGGGAGCGGACGGCCTTTTGTGGGTTGCACCTTACTATAACAAAGCTACACAAAATGGTCTTATTGAGCATTATACAACTCTTGCAAAATCCACTTCGCTTCCTGCTATTTTATATAATGTTCCCTCAAGAACAGGTGTTAATATTTTACCTGAAACAATTGAAAAACTTGCTGAAATTGAAAATATTGTTGCTGTTAAAGAAGCAAGTGGGAAAGTTGAACAAGCGGTAGAAATTATTAACCGTTGCGGCGATAAAATAGATGTATATTCAGGAAATGACGACATAACCGTTCCAATTATGTCAGTAGGCGGAAAAGGTGTTATTTCAGTGCTTTCTAATATATTACCTAAAGAAACACATCTTATGTGCAAATATGCTCTAAATGGTGATTTTAAATCAGCCGGAAGTCTTCAGGTTAAGTATTATAATTTAATTAATTTGTTATTTAAGGAAGTTAATCCTATTCCTGTAAAAGCTGCTTTAAATCTTATGGGAATGACTGAAAAAGATATAAGACTTCCACTTACGCCTATGACAGAACCTAACCTTAATTTGCTTAAAGCTGAAATGAAGAAATTAGATATTATAAAATAAAGGAAAATTAACTTATGATAAAAGTAATAGTTTCAGGATGCAATGGTAAGATGGGTAGCGTTGTTACCCGAATTGCAGTTGAAGATAAACTTACAGAAATAGTAGCTGGATTTGACATTAATACAGAAAACAATTATGGTTACATTGTATATGCAAATCCTGATGATTTTGCAGACAGAGCAGATGTAATTATTGATTTTTCACACCCTTTAATGCTTGAAAAATCTTTGGCGTATGCAGTTAAATCAAAAACACCTATTGTAGTTGCTACAACAGGACTTAACGATGAGCAGAAAAAAGCTTTGTATGAAGCTTCAAAAGATATTCCTGTTTTCTTTTCTGCAAATATGTCTGTAGGTGTTAACCTTATTATTGAACTTGCTCAAAAAGCAGCAAAGGCTCTTGAAGAAAAATTTGATATAGAGATAATTGAAAAACATCATAATCGAAAAATTGATGCTCCAAGCGGAACTGCAATTGCTATAGCTGACGCTATCAATTCATCTCTTAAAGTTGAAAAAGAATATATTTATGACAGACATAATAACAGGCAAAAAAGAGAAGTCTCTGAGCTTGGTATTCACAGTATCAGAGGTGGAACTATTGTTGGTGAACACGAAGTAATTTTTGCCGGTGATGATGAAATTATAGAAATTAAACACACTGCATTATCACGCGATATTTTTGCACAAGGAGCAGTTACTGCTGCTAAATACATTTGCGGAAAAGATGCAGGATTTTACGATATGAAAAAAATGCTGTCAGAATAACAAAAAAGCTGAGCTAAAACTCAGCTTTTAATACTGAAAGGATGAAATTTATGAATCAATTCAAACCAATGTTTTTTTCAACGCTGAAAGGATACAACGGTCAAAAACTACTTAAAGATGTTATTGCAGGTATTATTGTAGCGATAGTTGCCCTTCCGCTTTCTATTGCTCTTGCACTTGCTTCAGGTGTTGGACCTGAACAAGGTCTTTATACCGCTATTGTTGCAGGTTTTTTAATATCCTTTTTTGGTGGCAGTACAGTTCAGATTGCAGGACCGACTGCCGCATTTGCAACTATTGTTGCAGGAATTGTTGCTAAAAACGGAATGCAGGGACTTGCAACTGCAACTGTTCTGGCAGGTATTTTACTTGTTGTTATGGGATTGTTAAAGCTTGGAAAACTTATCAAGTATATTCCTTATACAATAACAACCGGTTTTACCGCAGGTATAGCAGTAACAATTCTCATTGGACAATTTAAAGATTTTTTTGGTGTTACATATTCAGAAAAACCAATAGAAACTATTGAAAAGCTTGAGGTATTTTTCCATAATATATCAACTGTTAACTGGGATGCAGTAATTGTTGGTATCGTTTGCTTGATTATTTTATTTGTATTTCCTAAAATTACAAAGAAAATACCAGGTTCGTTAATTGCAGTGCTTGTTGGCATAGCTATGGTTATGTTTTTACCTCTCAATGTTAATACAATAGGTGACTTATACCCGAATATAAGCAATAAGCTTCCGACCTTTGTTATGCCTGATTTAAGCTTATCAGCTATTAAGACATTATTTCCTGATGCATTTACAATTGCAATTCTTGCAGCAATTGAGTCTTTACTCTCCTGTGTTGTTGCTGATTCTATGGTTAATTCAAAGCACCGTTCTAATGCGGAGCTTGTTGCTCAGGGAATAGGTAATGTAGGTTCTGCAGTTTTCGGCGGAATTCCTGCTACAGGAGCAATAGCAAGAACTGCAGCTAATGTTGACAATGGTGGAAGAACACCTGTTGCAGGTATGGTTCATGCAGTTGTTTTAGCTCTTGTGCTTGTAATTTTAATGCCTTATGCTAAAATGATACCAATGCCGACTATAGCCGCAATTCTTATTAATGTTGCATACAATATGAGTCATATAAAACCTTTTGCAAAGCTTGTTAAAAAAGCACCAAAAAGCGATGTGGCGGTACTTGTAGTTACATTTATTTTAACTGTTGTTTTTGATTTGGTTGTTGCTATTGAATTTGGTTTAATTCTTACAGCCGCATTATTTATTAAGCGTATGACTGACGAAGCAAATGTAAGAAAATGGGAAGAAAACGAAAGTAAAAAAGAACTTCCTGTAAATACTGAAGTATATGAAATACACGGTGCTATGTTCTTCTCAGTTTCTGGACTTCTTACAGAAATTATTCCTGATGAAAAAACAAAAATCGTAATTTTAAGAATGTCAACTGTATATGCATTGGATATTACTGCATTAAAGGCATTAGAAGAGTTGTTTGATAAGCTTAATGAAAAAGGTGTAAAAGTAATATTCTCACACTTAAATCCACAACCTTTAAAAACATTTGCAAAATATGGTTTTGATGTGAAAGTGGGAAAAGAAAACATTTGTGAAAATATAGATATAGCACTTGAACTTGCAAGAAAATAAGAAAATAATAATAAACCGTATATGTTCGCATATACGGTTTAATTTTTTGTTGAATTAGGCATAGAAATAGGATTTTTTGAAGTGTTTTTTTTGTTATATATTTCTATAATTTTCTGCATTTCTTTATCAGAATTTTTAACTTCTTCTACAAATTGTGAAGCAGGTATTCTGATTGCACCCTGACCAAGAATAATTAATTGTTCAACTCCGTCTGAGGTTGCAACATAAACGTGGTTATTTTTTGAAAGAGTGTGCGTAGTTTTTTCAATATATGCGTCTGCTGTTTCCGCTTCCTTAGTGTAAACTATATTAATTCCGTGTGCTACCTCAGTTGTTCTTATACCGTTTTTTACTTTATACGCATCAAAAACTACAATGATTTCCAGTTTTTTTAAAAGTTTATATGCATATAACTTTTCAATAAGCATTTCTCGTGCGTGTTGTAGATTTTCACTAGCCAGTAATTTTAACTCATCCCAGAAATGAATAATATTGTATCCATCAACAAGCAGATATGTGTTATCATACTTTTTGTTGTTACCCTTATATTCAGTAGTGTTTTTTGCTTTTTCAGTACGCATCTCTTTATAGGGTTGAGAATTTATTTTCCCGTATGTCATTTCAAATATGCGTATCAGCTCGTCATCGGAAATATTAGTTATTTTACTATTGCTATTCTTAATTGGTGCTATCTCTGTTACAGGACTGAATTTTTGAGCAAGAAGTGGTATGTGCATATAGTCGTAAACCTCATTCCACTTTACTATGAAGCCAGAGCCGTGTGAGCAAAATACGGAATCAGGTGTATTTTCAGCATCAAGTTCTGGGTTGTAATTATGATTATTTATGATTTCTTCCTGATTTTTGCATATATCGTAACCTATAGGCTTACATGATAGCTTTCCTTTGCCCTTGGTATAGTTGGTTAAATCTTTTTGATAGTTTTGAATTTTTGATACGGGAGCAGAACCTGTAAGCGTTGTTAAATCAGCATCGCTACTGAGTACTACTACACTGCCACCCATATTTTCTATATCAGTCATAGCTCTGCCAACACAATTTGTAGGAAGCTCAAGGTTGATTCCGTATATAGGTTCAAGAAGCACATTTTCTGCTTCCATAAGACCTTGTCTTAAGGCTCTGTAGGTTGCCTGTCTGAAATCTCCGCCTTCAGTATGCTTTATGTGAGCTTTGCCTGATACAAGTTTAATTTTAATATCTGTAATAGGAGAGCCTGTAAGTACGCCAATATGTGTTTTTTCACTAAGATGAGTGAGGATTAATCTTTGCCAGTTTTTAGAAAGTTCATCTTCTGAACAATCACTTTCTATAACAATGCCTGAACCTCTTTCACCGGGTTCTAGAATAAGGTGAACCTCTGCGTAATGTTTAAGCGGTTCATAATGTCCAACACCTTCAACTGTATTGTTGATTGTTTCCTTGTACAATATGCTTCCCTCAATAAAATCAACATCAAGGCTAAACCTCTCTAACAAAACTCTTCTTAATATTTCACCCTGAATGTCTCCCATTATGCAGATGTGAATTTCCTTTAGAGTTTCATTCCATGAAACTTTAAGCTGAGGTTCTTCTTCCTGTAATTTTCTTAATTTAGAAAGTGCAATAATATTATCAGTACCGTCATTTATCTGTACTCTGTATGAAAACACTGGTTCAAGCATAACTGAAACATCAGAGTCTTCAAAGCCAAAGCCTTGACCTGAGTATGTTTTTGTAAGACCAACAATTGCACAAACGGTACCTTGATCAGCAAAATCAGAAGTAGTGAATTTACTACCTGAATAAATTCGTATAGAATTAATTTTTTCACTAATTTCGTTGTTTTCAGTATCTTTGTACTGTAGCATTTGTTTTATCTTTAATAAGCCACCTGTTATTTTTATATGAGTAAGCCTGTTTCCTTGTTCATCCTGAGTGATTTTAAAAACTTTTGCACCAAAAATATTATTTTCAGGGTGAGGGAGAGTGTACTCATCTATAAGATTGTAAAATTCTTCTACACCATATTGTTTTAATGCAGAACCAAAATAGCAAGGAAAAATCTTTCTGCTTTTAATTAATTTCTTGATACTATCTTTTTCTACATAACCTGTTTCAAGGAATTCTTCCATTGCAGACTCGCTGCACATAGCAATATTTTCATAATACGATTCGTTGTCTTCATCTAAAATTATACAGTTTTCGTCAAGCTTA
>JAZSLZ010000073.1:0-5235 GCA_045535635.1 Clostridia bacterium | reverse complement strand
TGTATAAGCATCAATTACCCACAAAAGTTTGCCTTCATCAGTAATAACAATATGAGGATCTTCGTCAATCTTTAAGAATGGTGCTACCATTTCAACTCTTTTAATAATATTTTTATTCAAAAGCATTCTGCTTTCATTGGTAACCTGATTTGAAAAAATCAATTTTAAATCAGCATTTCTTAATGAAAGAATAAGCTTATTGATAAAATTCAGCTTAACACCTGCATCACCGTCATAGTCAAACTCATAATCAATATCACCTTCTGAATAGTCAATTTCTCTGATTTTTGAATTTACAACAACAGGATTATTATCTGTTTCGCCAAAATAAACTCTTGGCTGTGAGATATAAGGAATTGTGCTTTGAGCTTCCTGCGTTAAGTCTTTAATAATATAATCAGGCTCACCCTGACTTGTTACAGAGTTAATAGAAGCCATAATTGCTCCATAACCGTGAGTATATCTGAAAGTGTTATTTACATAAGTTGAGGTTTGCTTATCCATTTTAGCTTTATCAAGCTCTCTTACGCCTAAAATTACAGCTCTGTCTTTATTTTTAACATTATAAACCGCAACATCGAGATCACTGAAATCATAATAGCTTCTTAACCCCTGTAACTGGTCTGTTGCAGTAAGAGTTGCATCCATATCAACAATTCTTATGTTGTTAAGTGTTTCTGCAAAACCAGAAACCTCTGAAGCTTTAAATGTATTATTAATTTTATATTCGGTTTCAACAACCTGGTCAATTTTATACGCTTTTTGAGTATAATCAATATGATATTTTAAATACTGCTCTTCAACTTTACTTTCATTTGGTGATACATATATAGCATCAACAGCAACAGAAATAAAAAATGTAAGTAAGTAAATTGCAAAATATGAAGCAAAGGAAATAAGAGCAGGTTTAATTTTGTTCTTTTTAACAAAAATTATAACAAGCACTGTAATAATCATCATAAGAAATGGTGCTATTTTATAATAATTAAGCCATATATTTGCTCCTACAAATCCGGCACCTGCATATCCTGAAAATTCTGAAAACAGTAAGTCACTTGCCCCAAGAACTACTTCAACTGCCTTTATAAGCATAAAGAGAACTACATTTACAGCAAGATGATTAACAATAGGCTTACATTTTGCCAAATCAACCAAAGTTCTCTCTCCGAACTTAAAGTAAGACATAGCATATAAAACAACAATCAAAACAAGCATTATAGTCCATAAGTATGTTATGCTTTCACATATAAGCTGAATAAACGGTCTTGTAAATACATAAAAACCAACATCGTTAAAAAACAAAGGATCAGCCACATTAAAACTTTGTGCGTTAGAAAACAATAAAAAGTCTGATGAAATTTCACCATTAAGAAATAAAGCGGCAAACATAGCAACTGCAAGACAAGCAGGGAAAATAAATCTCTTTTTTTCAAGTATTGGTTGTTTAACTCCTGATTTTTCAAGACATATTCTTGCAATTACTACCTGAATATAAATAATAAGAAACATAATAAAAGCACTTGTCAGGTAAACCACAATATTTGTTGTTATATTTTTAGTATATACACTGACAAAATTACTGCCAATCTCATTAATTTCCAGATAATCGCCATAGAATTTCACAAGCCCTGTAAAACCTGCTATCAGCAACAATACTATAGAAATCAAAATCACTTTAGATTTTTGTTTTAAACTTATTTTGCTCACATTATTTCTCCTTTACATTTAGTTAAAAATTGCGTCAGCAAATTCCTTTGGATTAAACGGTTGAAGGTCATCCATTTGTTCCCCTACACCAACGAATTTAACAGGTAAATCCTGTTCATTTGAAATGCCAATAACAACTCCGCCTTTGGCTGTACCATCAAGCTTGGTTAAAATTAATCCGGTAAGCCCTGTTGATTCACCAAAAAGCTTTGCCTGAGAAAGAGCATTCTGTCCTGTAGTGGCGTCAAGAACTAAAAGAATTTCTTTTTCAACATCAGGCATTTCTCTTTCTGCTATTTTTATAATTTTTGCAAGTTCGTTCATAAGATTTTTCTTGTTATGAAGTCGTCCTGCAGTATCACATATTATCATATCTGCATTTCTGTTTTTTGCAGCAGCAATAGCATCATAAACAACCGCACCCGGGTCCGAGCCTTCATTGTGTCTAATTATATCACAGCCAACTCTTTGTGCCCAGATTTCAAGCTGATCAGCCGCTGCTGCTCTGAAGGTATCCCCTGCAGCAAGAATAACTTTTTTACCCTGTTGTTTATAATAATGAGCTATTTTCCCGATTGAAGTTGTTTTACCAACACCGTTAACTCCAACAATTATAATAAGCTTTTTGCCTGAAACATCAATTGTACTGTCATTTTTTGATAAAATTTCTGTAATTATTTCAACAAGCTTTTCTTTAGTTTTGTCCACATCCTGAATATTTTCTTTTTTTACAACATTTCTTAATTCATCAAGAATTAACTCTGTTGTTTCAAAGCCAACATCAGATAAAATCAATGTTTCTTCAAGTTCCTCAAAAAGTTCTTCATCTACCGTTCTGAAGTTTGCAAATATATTATTAATTCCATCTGTAAAACCTGCTTTTGTTTTTGAAAGTCCGGCTTTTAATTTTTCAAAAAATCCCATATTATTCCCCTTCGTTGTTAAGAATTTTCTCTTCTACGTCGTTAATATCAAGTTTAAGAAGCTTAGAAACGCCTTTTTCAGGCATTGTAACACCGTAAAGTACATCTGCTTCTTCCATTGTACCTCTTCTGTGGGTGATAATAGCAATCTGTGAAGCTACACTGATTTTTCTTAAGTAGTTAGCAAATCTATAAACATTTACATCATCAAGTGCCGCTTCAATTTCGTCAAGCACACAAAGTGGTGACGGTCTTACTTCAAGCAATGAGAATAAAAGTGCAATTGCAATAATTGCTTTTTCACCACCAGAAAAGAGAGACATATTCTGCAGTTTTTTACCCGGTGGCTGTGCTATAATATCAACACCTGATGTTAAAATGTTTTCTTCATCAACAAGTACAAGCTCTGCATGTCCGCCATTAAATAACTCTTTAAACACTCTTGTAAATGTTTTATTAATAATATCAAGTTGCTCTGTAAACTGCTTTATCATAAGAGCTTCCATATCTTTTATAATGTTATTTAATGACTTTTTCGCATCTTCCAGATCATCTCTTTGTTTTGTAAGGAATGTATATCTTTCACTTACCTGTGCGTATTCATCTATTGAATTTACATTTACATTTCCAAGTGATTTGATTTTGTTTTTAACAGAAGTAACATATTTTTGAAGCTCATTAAGGTTTTCAACATCTTTTCTGTAATCCTGAGCAGTGATATATGTTAGCTCATATTCATCCCAAAGTCTTGAATTAATTGCACCAAACTCTGCTTCCTGTCTGATGATTTTTTCCTCAACTCTTGTTTGTTCCTGTGCAAGTAAAACAAGTTTTTCATTGTTGTTTTTAGTTTCTTCTGCATAAGCTTCAAGATACTTTTCATTAGTTTCTCTTTCAATTCTGACTTGGGAAATAAGATTTTCCAAATTAACAATTTCACCTTTTTTGCCTTCAATAAGCTTGTTAATTTCAGCTATTTTATCATTTATGTCAGAATCTTTAGAAGAATTAGTTGAAATTTCTTTCTTTTTGCTCTCACATTCCTCCTGAAGCTTTAAGATAGTATCTAAAATATATTCATATTTCTGTTCAAGCAAGGATTTATCGCTTTCAGCCTCAGAAATATCAACCTTTAATTTTGTTATTTCTGTGTTAATCTCTTTAGATTTAGAAAGACTTACATTATTTTCATCTTGTATCTTTTTAATCTTAGTCTGTAGAGCTTCTATCTCGTTATTAATGTCATCCTGCATTTGTGCCGCTTCTTTTTCAAGCACTGATTTGTTTTTTATTGTAGCTTCAATATTACTCTTTTCTGTAATAAATTCATTAAGCTCATCATTAAGACTGTTAATGGTATTTTTGTAATGCTCAAGATTGTATTCGCTTTTAAAGATTTCATTATTCATCTGTTGAATAGTGAAATTAAGCTTATCACATTCATCAACATATACTGCATTTTCAGAAGATACTTTTGTATAAAGCTCTTTAGCTTCACAAAGTTCACCATTCATTTTTTCTATTAAGGCTTCCAATTCCTTAATTTGAGCAGCTCGTGATAAAAAGCTTCCTGCCTTACCCAAATTACCACCAGTTATAGCACCACCTGCATTAATAACTGTTCCGTCAAGTGTTACAATTTTATATTTATATTTTACTTTTCTTGAAAACTTAATTGCACTGTCCACATCTTTAAACAAAAGTGTTCTTCCAAGAATTTCATTAACAACACCCTGAAACTTTTCCTTGCAATTTACAACTGCAGATGCAAGTGAAATATAACCCTCTTCAGACTTAAATTCAGTTTCATCAAGAACTCTGCCTTTAATTTCAGAAACAGGCAAAAATGTTGCTCTTCCGCCTTTGATTTTTTTGAGATATTCAATTGCAGTTTTTGCGTCCTTTTCCGTTTCTGTTATAATGTTCTGTAAAACATTTCCGAGAACCGCATCAATAGCTGTGGCATATTTTGCATCAAGCTCAATAACCTTGGCTACAACACCGTAAATTTTAACACCTTCAAGACCTGAATTAAGTATGGATTTAACACTATAGTTATATCCTTCCATATCCTTTTCCATTTCATCAAGCATTTTCTTTTTATCAACACTTGATGATATGCGATTTGTCAGGTCTGCAATTTTCTCTGAAAGCTCTTTCTTTTCTCTTTCAGTATCAATTCTTTTAGCATCTTTTTCGTTAAATTCAGCTTTAACAACATCTGCTTCTGCTTTTTTATCTGCAATTTCTTTAAGAAGATTTTCTTTCTTAGCAACAACATTTTGAATATCTTCTTTTGATATTTGAATATCATCCTCTATTGTTATCAATCTTACCTTAAGGTTTTCAACCTCTTTTTTAGCAGAAGCGAGTTCTGCATTTTTTTCGGCAAGAATTCTGTAGTATTCTAAAATTTTATTATTACATTCATCAATTTCTGTATTTGTTTCTTCAACATCCTTATCAGCTTTTTCAAATGCCTCATTAAGTTCAGAAAGCTTACTGTTTAAGCTTGATACAATTTCAGATGCATCAGCCATATTAATTTTAATTTTATCTGCTTCTGTCTGATTTTCAGCAATTTTTGTATTTATTGCTTCAATTT
>JAZSLZ010000109.1:0-6632 GCA_045535635.1 Clostridia bacterium | reverse complement strand
AGTTTTGCAGTATGAAGATGAGTATAAAAAATTAACTGATGCTCAGCTTAAAGCTAAAACAGATGAATTTAAAGAAAGATATAAAAACGGTGAAAGTCTTGACAGTTTACTTCCTGAAGCATTTGCAACAGTAAGAGAAGCATCAAGCAGAGTACTTTCAATGCGTCATTTCCCTGTGCAGATTATTGGTGGTATTGTTCTTCATCAGGGAAGAATTGCTGAAATGAAAACAGGTGAGGGCAAAACCTTGGTTGCAACTCTTCCTGCATATCTTAATGCTATTTCAGGCGAGGGTGTTCACATTGTAACTGTTAATGACTATTTAGCAAAAAGAGACAGTGAATGGATGGGTAAGGTTTATGGCTTTTTAGGTCTTACAACAGGACTTATCGTTCACGAGCTTAATGATACACAGAGAAAAGAAGCATACCTTTGTGATATTACTTATGGAACTAATAATGAGCTTGGCTTTGACTACTTAAGAGATAATATGGTTATCTACAAGGAGCAAATGGTTCAGAGAGGTCATAACTTTGCAGTTGTGGATGAAGTTGACTCTATTTTAATTGACGAAGCAAGAACTCCTCTTATTATTTCAGGTATGGGTGCAGAGTCTACAAAGCTCTATGAAATGGCAGACCTTTTTGCTAAGAAGCTTGTTAAAAAGGTTGTAAAAGAAGAAGATACAAAAACCTTTGACGCAGACAGTGGTGCAGACTATGTTGTTGATGAAAAGGCTAAAACTGTAACACTTACATCAGAGGGGGTTAAAAAAGCTGAAAAAGCTTTTGGTATTGAAAATTTATCAGATCCTGAAAATATGGAAATTTCTCATCACATCAATCAGGCTATAAGAGCTTACGGCGTTATGATGAGAGACAGAGATTATATTGTTTCAAATGAGGGCGAAATTTTAATTGTTGACGAATTTACAGGCAGAATTATGCCGGGCAGAAGATATTCTGAAGGTCTTCACCAGGCAATCGAAGCTAAAGAAGGCGTTAAAGTACAAAGAGAAAGCAAAACACTTGCAACCATCACATTCCAGAATTACTTCAGAATGTATAAAAAGCTTTCAGGTATGACAGGTACTGCTTTAACAGAAGAAAAAGAATTTCAGGATATATATAGTCTTGATGTTATTGAAATTCCTACAAACAAACCTCTTGCGAGAGTTGATATGGAGGATTCAATCTACAGAACAGAAAAAGGAAAGCTTGAAGCAGTTGTTAAGCAGATTAAAGAATGCTACGAAAGAAAACAACCTGTTTTGGTTGGTACTATAACAATTGAAAAATCAGAGCTTATTTCTGCAATGCTTAAGAAAAATGGAGTTCCTCACAATGTCCTTAATGCAAAGCAGCACGAAAAAGAAGCGGAAATTGTAGCTCAGGCAGGTAAAAAAGGTGCAGTAACAATTGCAACTAATATGGCAGGTCGTGGTACCGACATTATGCTTGGCGGTAATCCTGAATTTATGGCCAAAAAAGAAATGAAAAAGCTTGGCTTTGATGATGAAATGATTGTTGAAGCCACAAGCTACGGTGAAACATCTGACGAAGAAATTTTAAACGCAAGAAAAACATATAAAGAGCTTTATGAAAAATACAGAGCAGAAATTCAGCCTCAGCACGATGAGGTTGTTGCTCTCGGAGGTCTTTATATAATTGGTACTGAAAGACACGAAAGCAGACGAATTGACAATCAGCTTCGAGGCCGTGCAGGTCGTCAGGGTGATGTTGGAACATCAAGATTTTTCATCGCTATGGAAGATGATATTATGCGTCTTTTCGGTTCTGAAAGATATATGGGTTTTGCAGAAAAAATGGGTCTTCCTGAGGATCAGCCTTTAGAGACAAGAATGCTTTCAGGTGCTATTGAAAATGCACAGAAGAAGATTGAAGACAGAAATTTTACCTCAAGAAAAAATGTTCTTCAGTATGATGATGTTATGAATAAGCAGAGAGAGCTTATTTATGACCAGAGAAGACAGGTTATAGACGGTAAGGATATTCAGAATAATATCACATCTATGATTGAAGCGATGGTACTTGACCTTGTAACACAATATACTGCAGCAGGTCAGTATCCTGATGACTGGAACTTAAAAGGTCTTATTGAAGAATGTGAAAAAATCTTCCTTGAAGAAGGTGAGGTTGTATATTCAAAACAAGACCTTGAAACTCTTGAAAAAGAAGATGTTATTGAAGTGTTAACTGAAAAGGCTCTTGCTTTTTATGAAGCAAAAGAAGCGGAGATTGGCTCTGAAAATATGAGAGAGCTTGAAAGAGTTATTATGCTTCGTGTTGTAGATACGCTTTGGATGGAACATATTGATGAAATGGACCAGTTAAAGCACAGTATATGGCTAAGGTCTTACGCACAGCACGATCCTGTTATAGAATACAAAAACGTTGGCTCTGATATGTTTGATGCAATGATTTCAAACATCAAAACTCAGGTTGGCAGATATGTTTTAACTGCAAAGGTTCAAAGAGCAGAAAGAAAAGAGGTTTTCAAGCCAACTGATGCAAAGCTTGACTCAGCACCAGGTGAAGAACCTGCAAAAAAGGTGGTAAAACAGGCAGTTTCAAACAAAGTGGGAAGAAATGACCCTTGCCCTTGCGGAAGCGGTCTTAAATACAAAAAATGTTGCGGTAAATAATAAATGGAAGAGGTTATGAACAAATGATAGAATTTGATGAAATAAGATTATCCTTAAATGCTATGGAAGATAATATAAAAGAACTTAAAGAATCTCTTAACATAGTTCGTGTTGAGGAAGAAATAAAAAATCTCGAAGATGAAACTGCAAAGGATGGCTTCTGGGATGACCTTGAAAATTCACAGAAGGTTCTGCAGAAAACAAAGCAGTTAAAAAATAAGGTTGATGCATACAACGCACTTTTCACAAAATGGGAGGATTTGGTTGTACTTGCACAGATGGGCGATGAAGAAGAAGATTTATCAGTTCTTGACGAGGTTAAACTTGGCTATGATGAGCTTAAAGAAGATGTTGAAAAAATGACTCTTGAAACACTTCTTTCAGGCGAATATGATAAGAATAATGCAATTTTAACTCTTCACGCAGGTGCAGGTGGAACAGAAGCGCAGGACTGGTGTGAAATGCTTTATCGTATGTACACAAGATGGGCAGAAAGAAGAGGCTTTACAGTTACAACTCTTGATTTTCTTGATGGTGATGAAGCAGGTCTTAAAAGCTGTACTATTGAAATCAACGGTCATAATGCCTATGGTTATTTAAAAGCAGAAAAAGGTATTCACAGACTTGTTCGTATTTCACCATTTAACTCACAGGGTAAGAGAATGACATCTTTTGCATCTGTTGAGGTTATGCCTGAGCTTGATGATACTGTTGAAATTGATATTAACCCTGCCGATATTAAAATGGATACCTACAGAGCAAGTGGCGCAGGTGGTCAGCACGTTAATAAAACAGACTCAGCCGTTAGACTTACACATATTCCAACAGGTGTTGTAACATCTTGTCAGACTCAGCGTTCACAGCATCAGAATAAGGAGTATGCTATGAAAATGCTTATGGCGAAGCTTATAGAGTTTGCTCAGGAACAACAGCAGGAAAAAATTTCCGAAATCAAAGGTGTTCAAAAAGATAACGGATGGGGTAACCAGATAAGATCTTATGTATTCCAGCCATACACAATGGTTAAGGATTTAAGAACAAGCTTTGAAATGGGCAATATCGGTGCAGTTATGGATGGCGATTTAGATGGATTTATAAATGCATATCTTAAAATGATAACTAATAAGTGAGGAATTTATGCTTAATAAATTAGAAGGAATTTACAAAAGATATCTCGAAGTTTCTAAAATGATGACAGACACAGAGATTATTTCCGATCAGGAGAAAATGACAAAGCTTTATAAAGAAAATGCAGAGCTTTCTCCTATAATAGATAAATATCTTGAGTATAAGAAATACGAAGACGCAAAAAATGAAGCAGAGGTAATGCTTGAGGATAATGACGATGATGAATTCAAGGCAATGCTTGAAGAAGAAATCAAAACCTCAACAGAAATGCTTCCAAAGCTTTTAGATGAACTTAAAATTCTTCTTTTGCCTAAAAACCCTGATGATGATAAAAACGTTATCATCGAAATCAGAGGTGGTGCAGGTGGAGATGAAGCCGCTCTTTTTGGTGCAGATTTAATGAGAATGTATTCAAGATATGCAGAAAGAAATAACTGGAAGACAGAAATACTTTCATCAAATATCACCGATATTGGCGGTGTTAAGGAAGTTTCTTTTTCACTTGAAGGTAAGGGTGCATACTCAAGGCTTAAATTTGAAAGCGGTGTGCACAGAGTACAGAGAATTCCGTCAACTGAATCAGGAGGAAGAATACATACATCAACTGTAACTGTTGCAGTTCTTCCTGAAGTAGAAGAGGTTGAAGTTGAAATTAATCAAAATGATTTAAGAATTGATGTGTTCAGAGCAGGTGGACCTGGCGGTCAGTGCGTTAACACAACTGACTCTGCAGTTCGCGTAACTCATATTCCAACAGGTCTTGTTGTTTCATGTCAGGACGAAAAATCTCAGCATAAGAACAAAGACAAGGCTATGAAAATTCTTCGTTCAAGACTTTTTGACTTAGTGCAAGCTCAACAACACGATGAAATTGCAAGTCAAAGAAAAAATCAGGTCGGAACAGGTGACAGAAGCGAAAGAATAAGAACATATAATTTCCCACAGGGCAGAGTTACAGACCATAGAATAGGTTTAACACTTCATAAACTCGATATGGTTCTTGACGGTGACCTTGATGAGGTAATTGATGCACTTTCGACTGCCGATCAGGCAGAAAGATTAAAAGCAAGTGAGGGCTGATATTATGAATAAACTATTAACAAAGAAAAACCTTATATTATTACTTGCTGTAGTGATGACGGCAATTCTTGTTATGACACTTTTTGTTTTCAGACTTGGCATTGCAGATAACGGAAGTCTTTCAGCGCAGCTTCAGGAGACAGGACTTTACGATGCAAATGGTGCATCAGGAAGCGGATATTTCAGCGATGCTTTTGGTGTTTCTGATACAAAGCTTTCGTTTAAGTCATATTCACTTTTCTATGAAATATTTAAGTTTGTGGGAAAAGACAATATAATTTATGTGTATTTCCCAGCACTTTTATATGCACTTGTTTTTATAGGAGCAATACTGCTTTTAGGTTTTACAGTAATAGACGGAAAAAATAAAGTTTCTGATATTATTTCCGTAATACTGTTTGTTTTGGTTCTTTGTGACAGTGGATATACTATGCTTTTTAATACACCGTATAAAGAAGCAAGTCTTATTGTGTATCTTCTTGCAACTGTTTCTTCTTATGTTTACAGTAAAGAAACAGGAAAGCTCTGGAGCAGTATCTTGTTTGTGTTGTTTGGTGTTCTTCTTGGCGGTGTTTCAACTATTGGCGCGATAACTGCAATCGTTTTAGGACTTTGCTCAATACTTTCTTCAAACAAAAGAATTTTAAATATTATTCTTGCAGGTGTGATTGTTATATCTGGTGCATTGAATGTAATTCCAAAGGATTTTAACGCTTATGACAGCTTTTTCTTTGGTGTTACGGTTGAAAATCCTTATGGAGATAATAACATAGCAATACCTGAAGCAAATGCAGAAGAACTTCTTACAGAATTTGGTGTTGGTAAAGAGTATGCAGAAAGAGTTGCCACATCAACATATACTACATTTCAGATTTTCCCTGAAATTGATGTTGAATTTGGCGATGTTTTCTCATATTATCTTAAAAACCCAAAGGTATTACTTGAAAAAATGGACATTGTTGCAAGAAATTCAACAACAATCAGAACAGGCTATTTAAGTAATTTCTTACCATCTACAGGTAAGTCAGGGGGACAGACGAAACTGTTTTCAGTCTATAGCTTTATAAAGAAAATGATTTTACCTGCAAACTATATAATACTTATGGTAATTCTTGCACTTTTAGTTGTATTTTCTCTTGTTTATAAAAAGGATTATGCTAAAACAGAGGGAGACAAGGCTCTTGCAGATGTGGGCGTTTCAATGGGAATTGCTTCAATTCTTACAATGCCTTTGCCTTTAATGCTTTATGGTTTCACTCAGCTTAACTTTAATATGCTTTCATTTAATTTTATGTTTGACTTATCTCTTGTTTTACTTGTGATAATTGCACTTAAATATTTTGCGGAAAAGAGAAATATTCTTAAAGAAAAATATGGAGTTAATCAATGAGTAAATACGAAAATATGGCAGATAACGAGCTTGTGCTTCTTGCAAACGATGGCGACGATGTTGCTATGGAGGTACTGATTTCAAGATACAAGAATTTCGTTAGAGCAAAAACAAGATCATACTTTTTAATAGGTGCAGACCGTGATGACATTATTCAGGAGGGTATGCTTGGTCTTTTTAAGGCAATCAGAGATTTCGACACAACCAAAAACAATTCATTTAAAACCTTTGCAGAGCTTTGTGTTACAAGACAGATTATTACTGCCATAAAAACAGCAACAAGACTTAAACACACGCCTCTTAACAACTATGTGTCTTTCAACAAGCCTGTCTATGAAGACGAAACAGAAAAAACTCTGCTTGAAATTT
>JAZSLZ010000090.1:0-5552 GCA_045535635.1 Clostridia bacterium | reverse complement strand
ATCCCAAGGGACAGAGAATTACATGATAGTCCTTACGGATGGACAAGTATTCTATGAAGGCGGCAAAGAACTATCGGTTTCAGACACAAAGAAAAAACTTGCAGAAAGATTTAAAAATAGCATTGGTCCTGATTTGAATATTTTGTATCTCGGTATAGGTTCTAAGGTTGCAATGCCGGAAATGAATTCGGAATATTATATGGGTGAAAAAGCATCAGACAGTAAGAATGTTCTTTCATCGCTCACAATGATGTGTAATAAAATCTTTGCAAGAGATACATTGCCCACTTCACATATTTCAGGAAAGACAATTGATTTTGATATTACGCTGAGTAAACTGATTGTGTTTGTACAAGGTGAAAATGTATCAGATGTAAAAGTTACAGGCAAGAATGGTGCAACGGCAACACCCGCAGGAAGTGCAAAAACACAGTATTCAAGTGTCGGCGCTGGAAACTATAAAAAATCAGGTCAATCCCCGGTAGATAATTCTTTACAGGGAATGCTTGTAACATATACCGATTGTTCTGCAGGAAGTTACGACATTTCATATTCAGGAAAAGCTTCTAATGTAGAAGTGTATTATGAACCTGATGCAGACCTGGACTTCATATTTACCGATGAAGAAGGTAATTTGGTTGAACCAGAATCTCTATATAAAGGGAATTATAAAGTTCAGTTCGGACTCAAGGATGCTAAGACAGGAGAACTTATCACTTCAGATTTACTCGGTGATCCGGTATATGAAGGAAAATATGTCGTAAACGGCAAAGAATATCCTATTAAGCATAGCGGAAAAAGTGGAGAAACTCCGGTTGCTTTAGATGTGGGAGATACATTCACTGCAGAACTTACAGCGTCATATCTTAATGGGTATTCAATTACAAAAACTGCAAAAGATTTCGGTTGGCCGGAAGGCTCATTAACAGTAGCGGCGAAACCTGCCGGTGATGTTCGTCTTGAAATAACCGGCGGAGACAAGGTTTACAATTTGGCAACAATGGAGCAAAGCGGAACCTATACTGCAAAGGTATATTATAAAGGTGAACAACTTACAGGACCTGAGTTAGAAAAAGTTGCTCTCAAATGGGAACCTGAAAAGAGCAATGCTGAAATCAAAAAAGAATTTAAGGATGACCATTGGGCGTTATCTTTGCATTACAAGGATCCCAGTAATCCAATTGCTACTAAATGCGGAAAATGCACAGTAACCATTCACGCTTTCTATACTCCTGATGGAAGTGAAGAAACAAGTGGCAGGGCACCTCTTACATATATAATTGAAGATAAGGTTGCGACACCAGAAATAACCTTGACTGCTTCCCAAAAGCATTTTGAGATTTCAAAACTTGATAAAGGTAAAAGTATAAAGGCCCTTATAACATTTAAGGGAAATAAGCTTTCACTTGAAGAGTTTAAAACACTTCATTTCAAAGTGGATTGTCAGGGACTGGGATATACAGTTACACCGCTTCCAGAAGAATCTGCTTTTGAAATTAAGTTGAATTCATCGGGAACACTTGAAAAAGGCAAATATAAAATCACAACATCAGTAATTCAGAAAGATAATCTGGGAAGAGAATTATCTGCTGAAGAAAGCGTAAAAGTAAGATTAAGCAATATGCCATTATGGTTAATCTGGCTAATCTGGTTACTGATAATTGCTGCCATAATTGTAATCGCTTATTTTGTTTCACATATCAAGCGACTTCCTACCAAACTACACACTAATAAGAGAGATTGTGTAATGAATATCGGCGGCGAGGATGTAACCAAAAACACAGCGTTTAATGCATCAATAAATGATGATACTCTTACGGTTGAAGCAAAATATGCAGGAATGAAGACTGGCGTCAGAATGAATGTTCAACCGGGAACTGATAGCTATCTTATGACCAAGCAAGCCAAACGAAAAGCATTGGTTAGTGCACAAAGTGTAAAAAAATTCGGAGCTGCATCTATTGAAGATGTAAGCGTTGGTAACAGAAAGTATCTTATCAATGAAGAAACTTACAAATTAGAGCCTGCAATAAGCGGTGCAAAAGATTTTGACTTAAGTAATGGTAATACGGTTATGTATTCTGGCACAATGCAACTAAATGGCGTAAGCGAAGATTTTTACGTTAAAGTTAAATTAAACTATAAGAAAAAATAATGAAATAGGAGGAAAATACAATGTCAGAAAACAAAGAAATTTTGAAAACAAATGAGGTGTCTGCTCCTACTTTATTTGTAGGTGTAGGCGGAACAGGCTGTAAAATTGTTAAAAAGGTTGCTGACCTTTGTGCGCCTGAAGAAAAAGAAAACATTAACTTTTTGTGTTTAGATACCAACGTTAATGACCTTTCTTCTGTAGCAAACGGAAAATCAAAAATTTACTGGGTTCAGACATCAAACACACAGACAGTAGGAAGCTACCTCGACTATGATGATGAGGCAAGAAAAAAATGGTTCCCTAAAAATGCTGTTATGTATGATAAGACAGTTTCAGAAGGTGCAGGTCAGGTTCGTGCTATTTCAAGACTTGCCCTGAACTCTACCATCAAAACAGGTAAAATACGTCCCTTGTATGATTCAATTGATGACTTGTTCAGAAAAACAGGTAAAGATATGAAGCAGGCTATGCGTGTTGTTATAGCGTCTACTGCATCAGGCGGAACAGGCTCCGGTATGATTCTTCCTCTTTCAATGTTTATTCGTGATTACATAAAAGAAAAATACCCCAACACAAGCTTAATTGTTCGCTCATTGGTTCTTCTTCCTGAAACACTTGACAGCGTAATCGATTCACAGACAGAGCGTGATAGTCAGGCCCGTAATGCGTATGCAACAGTTAAAGAAATCAACGCCTTTATGATGAAGGGTTCAGGTTTCATTGACTTGGACGAAGATTTAAAACAGTTTGCAAATTTGGGAGTAAATGTATCTATAGCAGGTTCTGATAATCAGAAAAAGCTGTCACTCCTTCCTATGGATTTTTGCTTCCTTATGGATGGTCAGGATGCTGAGGATAGCACAATGATCAGTATAGGACAGTACATCGATCAGGCTGCTCAGGCACTTTACGAACAGAATATTGGTCCTATGCAGAAAAAAGCATTCTCTGTAGAAGACAATATCATAAAGGAAATGACAAAGCCCGGTAACTACGGTAGAAACCGTTTTGGTGGTATCGGTGCTGGTGTTATTCGTTATCCTTATGAAAAAATTGCAGATTATGTTGCATACGATTTAGCTATTGACAGCATCGGTGGCGAAGGCGATGCAACAAAGTGGACAAAATATGATAATGCAGTTGCTCTTTATCAGGCTGAACAGAAAAAACGTGGTGTTCCGAGATCAACATGGGACAGCAAGGAAAAGAAATACAACGAAGCACTTGCAAACGGCAGAGATCCTTTCTCTGTTGATTTGAATAACTCTTATGAACTTGCAGGACTTGATGCAAGAATCAGAAAATTCAAAAATGATTTTGAAAAGGCAGCATATGCATCTGTATTAGCTGATGCAAGATTCAAGAGTGTTTATGAATCTGCACAGAGCTGGAAGAGTGCTAATTTCGGTGAAACCAGTGAAGATAAAATCAGTGATGCAATTGATGCTCTGTCTTCATATGACAAAGCAGTTGAAGCAAGAGGTAAAGACGGCAGACCGATTTCCGAAGGTATCGCTGCTCGTTGGGCAGAATCAGTCTTTACAAGCGAGCAGAAAACCATAACTATAAACGATGCATATAGCATTGAATCACTCTTTAAAAATGCTCAGGGTGATGTGTTCCATCCTTGTGCAATCAGATACGTATTGCATCAGCTTAAAGAAGAATTTGAGAAAGAGACAAGATCAACAATGCACGAAAATGCATTTGCACAGATAAACTCTTTCAAAGAAAAAGAATATACATTTAAATTCTCAAAGAAAAAGGTTTACGGTGTTGAAGAACTCAGTTCTTTAGAGAAGAAACCTTCTATCATTGAGAAAATGAATGGATACAGCAGACTGTATGATGAAGCGAATCAGGATATTCCGGGATACTTCGATGCTTTGGAAGACTATTGCAAGAAAACAGCAGCGCATGCAGCATATGTAAAGGGATACCTCTACATTTCAGAATTCATTTCTCAGTTTGATAACTTCTTTAATACATTTGTATATAAAGTAAAGGAATTAAGCCGTAAGAAGATTGACCTTGTAGATGAACTCAAATATAAGAAGGGTGATTCTTATGTTAATATCTGTGCAACTGAAGAACTGCTTGTAGAACTCAGCAAGTATTCATTACAGAAAGCACAGAAAGAAACAACTATGCTTAACTCCGATGTAAATGGTGGCATTTTTGACGCAGTTAAAAACAACGCTATATTCAAGCTTGAATTAGATGCTGCAGGTGATGGATATATTGAAGAAGACAGACGCGTAAATATTTTTGACGATATCTTACTCGGCTACTTCAAGAAGAGTGTTCGTGAAAAATGTGATGATATTGATAAGGATATTATCAGTGCTATCGAACTTGAACAGCGCTTAAAAGAAAGAATTCGTTTGCGTTCAGAAAGCGAAGGAGACACTCAGGTATTTGAACAGGTTACTGTCCAGGATGCTGAGCGTCATATAGCAGAAGTTATTGCTATGGGAGGCAGAATTGCAGCTCCTTCTATTCAGCGTGCAATTAACGAGGAACCAAGAGAAATCAAGGTTTGTGCATATAACAAGATACTTCTTGATAACAGAAAGTTCAGAGTAAAAGACTTAATGCCTAATGGCGAACCTGTAGATACAATTTCTAAATACGAAATTCACTTCTATAATGCACTTTATAACCTTACTCCGAACAAATTAAAGAAATTTGCTGCACCATTTGAAACTGAAACAGGTGTTAAGACTGCGGGTACATATCATAAAGCATATACTGATTACTCACGCAGTATCGGCCCTGATTCGACTAAAAATGCCGCAATTTCAACTCATATTGATAAGAGATGGGATTCTATAAAGAGTATGCCTGAAATTGATTTCGACTATCAAGCTCAGGTAGTTAGAAAAATCCATAAAGCGTTTATTTATGGGCTTATTCACAGAGCTATCCAGTTAAAACCTTTGTCAGTTGTTGCAAATGGTAAAAAGATATACTTATACAAGGATTCAAACAATCGTGACGTTGAACTTTTAGTACCTAACGGCACCCTTTGTGATGAATTCTATGAAATTCTCAATGCTCTTTATGTAAATGCTAAGGTCGTTGAGGATATTGCCCTTATCAAAGCCCGTAAGAGAGCGATGAGCGAAGCAAAGAACTGTAACTACGAGGATACTGAATTCTTCCATGATATGGCTAGCTTCAACCTGCTTCACACTATTCCTAATTATGATGAAAAAGCGAAGAAACACGACCACTGCGACGGAAGCCAAAAAGCTTTAGAAAACTTAAAAGACTTAATCCGAAACAATAAAGATGCCAGATATGCTGCTGGAGAAGAAATTAATGAATTGCCTGATGACGGAAAGACATATGTAGAAAACCCAACAAGTTTGTTTGCTATTCCGCTTATGTTCTA
>JAZSLZ010000023.1:0-3159 GCA_045535635.1 Clostridia bacterium | reverse complement strand
TGAAAGAGCATTTACAAGAGTTTTTCTTCTCTGATTAAATGCAGCTTTGATAATTTTAAACATTTTTTCTGCATCATTTACCTGAACATCAGGCTCTTTGCACTCAAGGGTTATAACGCTTGAATGTACCTTTGGCGGCGGAATAAATGCAGAGGGCGGTACTGTTAATGTTATTTTTGGATTTGTATAATAATTTATACTTAAAGTTATTGCACCGTAATCCTTTGTTCCTGCCTTTGCAACAAATCTTTCCGCAACCTCTTTCTGTATCATAACAGTTATGCTTTTTATGTTATACTTGCCCTCTAAAAGCTTCATTATTATTGGTGTTGTTATATAATAAGGAAGATTTGCAACAACCTTTACACTTTCCTCTCCGTCAATCAGTGCATTTACATCAGCTTTCATAATATCTTCATTTATTATTTCTATGTTGTCATAATCAGCCGTGAGTTTTTTTAGCACAGGCACAAGGTTTTGGTCGATTTCAACTGCAATAACCTTTTTTGCCCTTTCTGCAAGTCGCGTAGTTAAAACACCAAGACCGGGTCCAACCTCTATAATTGTATCTTCTTTTGTTACCTTTCCGCTGTCTGCAATAGATTCAAGATAATGAGAATCAAAAAGAAAGTTTTGTCCAAGACCTTTATGAAAAATAAGGTCGTTTTCTTTCATTATTTCTTTAATCTGCGCAGGTGATGTTATATGGGGCATTTTCTTCCTCCTTCAGGTACTGTGTATAGAGTTTTTATATATTTTATCTTATTTTATCTGAACATTTTACTTCAAAAAACTTGAGAATATTGATTACTCACCATTTTATCATAAATATCTAAAAAATGCAAACTTAAGATACATAAAAGGCACTCCGACCGGAGTGCCTCATACTATTTTTATTTGTTGATGTTATAAAGAATTCCAAATGATTTTTTAACTACAATCTCAACATATTTACCACGAACACCTACAATAATATCGTCTGCAAGTTTTGCAACAATAGAGCGTTCAAGTTCTGCATATTCATCTTCTTTCTCTTCAACTGCAGTTTTATAGTTAAACAGTGACCATGAATATGAATAATCTGTTTCGCAGTAAACAGTAGGATCGATATAACCAAAGCCCATGTTAAAGCCGTGATAATCGTAATAATCTCCTGCAGGAAGCGGAACCTGGATAGATGGATCAGATGCAACAAGAAGCATTGTTTCTGCAACTGCTCTGATTTTACCCATAACACCTTTTGCTGCGGCATTTTTTCCTAATTTTGAAACGGCCACAAGTTCATCTCTTAAATCAAGCCTCATACAAGACCTGTTTCTTCCATTAAATCCATCAGTATTTCGGTAGCTTGTCTGTGTCTTGTTGCAAAAATACAAGCTCTTGTGGTAGCACTTTTTTTCATATTATCAAACCCGATATGACAAACCTATGACAAAACAAAAAAGTCATTATACCCTTAGTTTTCCAAAAGCACAATGACTTTAAAAGTAATTTTTAATTTTCTTCTCTGTAACAGATAATCTCGCCGCGTTAGCGACATATTGAGTGCAAAGCATATATACCATCTAAAATCTTGAAAGAGATTTATATCGCCAATGTCTTCACTTAGTTTCATACCAGCTTTTGCCGCATTTCATATCTGCCTTTAAAGGTACTGAAAGAGAAACTGCATTTTCCATTTCTTCCTTTAATATTTTTGCTACCATATCTTTTTCTTCAGGAACGGTATCTATAATAAGTTCGTCGTGTACCTCAAGAATTAATTATGATTTCAGGTTTTCTTTTTCAAGTCTTACAAAAACCTTTACCATTGCTATTTTTATAATGTCTGCTGCATATCCCTGAATTGGTGCATTCATTGCAACTCTTTCTCCAAAAGACCTTAAATTGTAGTTTGAGGATTTGATTTCCGGAATGTATCTTCTTCTGTTTGCAAGAGTTTTAACAAAGCCTGTTTCCTTTGCGAAAGCAATTGTTTCATCAAGATATTCTTTGATTTTAGGATAAGTTTCAAAATAGCTTTCAATATAGTTTTTAGCTTCTTTTACAGAAACCTTTATATCTTTTGCAAGGCTGAATTCACCTATTCCGTAAACAATACCAAAGTTAACCGCCTTTGCTCTTGTTCTCATAACAGATGTTACTTCTTCAACAGGCACTTTAAACACCTGTGATGCAGTAATTGTATGAATATCCTGCTCATTTTTAAAGGCATTTATCATTGTTTCATCACCTGAAACATGGGCAAGAACACGAAGCTCAATTTGTGAATAGTCCGCATCTGTTAAGATATTGTCACCTGATGCAATAAACATTTTTCTTATTTCTCTGCCAAGCTCAAGGCGAACAGGAATGTTTTGAAGATTCGGCTCTGTTGAGCTTATTCTTCCTGTTGCAGTAACCGTCTGATTAAAGCTTGAATGAATCTTACCGTCACTTGGGTTAACGGTTGTCTGCAAACCTTCTGCATAGGTTGAATTTAATTTCGCGTAAGTTCTGTATTCAATAATAAGTCCCGCAATATCATATTTGTATGAAAGCTTTTCAAGAACCTCTGCATTGGTTGAATAACCTCTTTTAGTTTTCTTTTCTGCAGGAAGTCCTAATTTTTCAAACAGAATTTCCCCAAGCTGCTTTGGTGAATTTATATTGAATTCTTCTCCTGCTAAATCATATATCATTTTCTCAAGAACAGACATTTTCGCAGAAAGCATTTTTGAAAATTCATTAAGGCTGTTTTTATCAACCTTAAAGCCTTCGTTTTCCATTGATGCAAGAACCTTAACAAGAGGAAGCTCAATATCAAATAAAAGCTCATTTTGTTCATTTTCTTCTATATGCTTTAAAAGCGCTTCCCTCAAGGAAGTCAAAGCACCTGCATAGTTGTTACATTCACCAATATTACAAAAACCTGCCACAAGGTCCGAAAGAATGTAATCACTTCTTGATGGGTCAAGAAGATATGCGGCAATTTTTGTGTCAAAGATTTCACCTTTATAGTCAATATCATAGGTTCTCTTAAGGAAAACTATATCGCTTTTTATATCGTGAGAAAGCTTTTTAATTTTTTCATTTTCAAATACTTCCTTGAAAACAGGAATATATGACATAAAATCAAGCGGATTTAAAAAGTCCTTAACATAGACTTTCCCATTTTTT
>JAZSLZ010000064.1:0-3800 GCA_045535635.1 Clostridia bacterium | reverse complement strand
CAATTTGAAAAGAGTGCCACAAATCAAGCATATATCCGCTTCTTACGACCTCAAAATTACCGTTCCCCTTTATTTCCTCTGCACATACCGCAGTTGAAATACAAAGCATTAAAATTATAATTGTTGTTATTATCTTTTTCATAGTGTCACCTCAATAAATTAATATTTCTCCTTCTCCTCCGCCCGCATCAACAGAGTTTTCCACATATACGGTATATGGCTTATCTTCAAGCCCTGTAAAGGTATATGCTCTGTTTTTACTTGGCTGAACTATTGCAGAAATTAATCCCCTCTCACCTTCTGCAAGCGTTATTTTTACAGATGTATCAGTATTTACATAGAAATTAAGCTCGCCTTTTTTGTCAGGTACAAGCTTTGAAAGCTTGTATGCAGAATTTTCTCCGTAATGCACATATTCAAGTATAGCCTTACTGTTTTGAGCCATAAGATACTCTTTATTGGTTCCAGGAAGCAACTCTTTTATATCCACAGTTATCTCTTTGAGTAAAATTTCTTCTTCCTCAATTTCAGTTATTTCCTGTACTTGCTCCTGTTTTTCTTCTTTTATATCATGCTTTGTTCCTTCCTTTTCAGGCATAGGCAGACTGTAATTAAAACTTGGTATAACCAATTTTATATTTGACATCTGTGCTTTTGCGTCTGTCATACAAACAAGTGCAAGCACACAAATTAAGCCCATCGAGAGAATTTTGTCTGTCAGCTTTACTTTTTTAAAGGCAGCTATGAGTTTAATCCTCTTTTTGATTATATTTTTCTCATCATTGAAACCTAATGCACAGGGTACTTTCCTACTGAGAGCAAGAGAAAGCAAGCTGAAACCGTATTCTTTATTTTCACCTGTCAGAATTAAAACCTGTTCGTCAACAGCATACTCCATATCCTGCCTTATTTTTGAAAAGCAATACCATAAAAAAGGATTAAACCAATGTATTGTCTGAAAAATAATGAGCACTAAATTTAAAATATTATCTTTTCTTTTCAAATGCACCATTTCGTGAATGAATATATGTTCTTTCTGCTTGTCGGTAAGACTTTCAAGCTCAGGTGATATAAACAGCCTTGGCCTAATAATTCCAAATAATGACGGGTTTTTGATATAGCTTTGCGTTACTGGAATTATATTTTTTACACCTGTTTTCGCTTTGCACATTTCAAATATATCGCAGTTAACAGATACCCCTTTCCTTGTTTTAAAGTTTACATAAATATAGCCTGATACAAACCACATAAGCATTACAGCCGCACCTGTCAGCCATATATACGGCAGTATGTTTATATGCCCGTTTAAAGCCCCTGTGTAAGCTGTCTGAGTATCAGCATAGTCAAGCATTATTTCTCTTCCCGCTGCCAAAGGATTAAACACACTTACTCTGCTTTGAGGACCGTACGGATAAACAAGCTTAAAAAGAAGTATAAGCCATATCAAGAAATGATATTTTTTTGGAATTCTTTTTCCTGCAATAACCTTAACTGCAAGAAGTACAACCCCTACAACAACTGCATTTATACTGCTTTCAAATACAAAATCAAAAATTTCTCCAATCATCATTTTTTCTCCAGAATATTCTTCAGCCCTTCAATGTCTTTTTCTGTTAATTTTGCTTCCTTTACAAAACTTGCAAGCATCATATTGAGGGAACCGTCGTAAACCTTTTTAAGAAAGTTTTTATTTGCATAGCTTCTGTATTCCTCTTTTGTTATACCTGCCTTGTAAAGATATGCCTTTGTTTCTGTTTTTTCAGCAGTTACAAAACTTTTCTCCACAAGCCTGTTTATGAGGGTTCTTATGGTTTTGGGACTCCACTCATTTTTTTCTAATACCTTTTCAACAATCTCCGCACTTGTTACCTCACCAAAATCCCACAACACCTTCATCACTTCAAGCTCTGCTTCTGAAATATTTAACTTATTCATCTTATCACCTTCCGTATTACAATTGTAATCCACATCTATATATTACACTTGTAATCCATTTTTGTCAAGTACTAGTTTAAATAAAAAATTCTCCCTGTCCCCTTCAGGGTTCAGGAAGAATTTTAAAAGAACTATTTAATTATTATAGAAGGCGTTATATGCCTTATAGCCCATATAAACATCATATTTTGCTGCGATTTCAAAAGGCGCATGCATTGAAAGAAGCGGTACACCGCAGTCTATAACATCAATGTTTAAAACTGCAAAATACTGTGCAACTGTTCCGCCGCCGCCCTCGTCAACCTTTCCAAGCTCTGCAGTCTGCCATGCAACATCATTTTCATCGAATATATCCGTAATTTTTCTTACAAGCTCTGCAGTTGCTTCGTTTGTTCCGCTTTTACCTCTTGCACCAGAATACTTCATAAGTGCGATACCTTTATTAAAGAACGCGCTGTTTTTCTTTTCTGTAACATGGTCATAGTTAGGATCAACCGCCGCAGTTACATCTGCTGAAAGACAGATTGTGTTACATCTTGCATCTGCAACTAAAATATCAGAATATTTATCAGTTGATTTATAGCAAAGCTTTGCCAAAATGTCCTCAAAGAATTTAGACTTCATACCTGTTGAATCACCGCTTCCGATTTCCTCTTTATCAACAAGATAGCAAATAGATGTGAATTCAGGCTCTTTACATTCAAGAATTGCCTGTAATGAAGTGTACGCGCAAACTCTGTCATCCTGACCATAAGAGCCTACCATACTTCTGTCAATACCAACATCTTTAGCCTTAAAAGCAGGAACAACTTCAATATCTGCAGATGTAAAATCTCTTTCTGTTATGCCGTACTTTTCATTTAAAAGCTTCATAATGTTGTTTTTCACAGAAAGCTTTTCGTCTTCCATAAGACCTTCGCTTCCGATTAAAACATTAAGCTTTTCGCCTTCAATTATTTTTCCGCCCTTATTTTCCATCTGTGATGCTGCAAGATGCGGAAGAAGGTCAGTAACGCAGAAAACAGGGTCATTTTCATCTTCACCTATTACAACATCAAGCTTCTTTCCGCCTTTTAAAATTATCGCACCATGAATAGCAAGAGGCATTGCAACCCATTGATATTTTTTAATGCCGCCATAATAGTGAGTTTTAAAGAACGCAAGTTCTTCTGCTTCATAAAGAGGATTTTGTTTTAAATCAAGACGAGGTGAATCAAGATGTGCCGCAACAACTCTTGTTCCTTCCCATACATTTTTCTTTCCCATAACGCCCAGCATAATAGCTCTGCCTCTGTTTATAACATAAAACTTATCTCCGCTTTTTAAGCTTTCAAAACTGTCAAGAGGCTTAAAACCGTTTTCCTCTGCGGTCTTCCGGCAAAACATTGCACATTCTCTCTCTGTTTTACAAAGTGATAAAAAGCTTTTATATCCTTCGTTAAAAGAATGAATATTATTTTTTAATTCTTCAGACATATTTTCATATCCGTTTTTTCTTTTATATAAAATTTCTTCCATTTTGTCCACCCTTTCATATTAAAGCCTTTGCAAGAATAACTGTATTCCCCTTATGCTTTTCAAGTTCAGGCTTAATAAGATTCTCCATTTTAAGCTTTTTGCAAACCGAAATAAATTCTATAAGCTTGTCATCAGAAAGCTCAATAACATCTACTGAAACGATTGATTTATCAGTTAAATTATTCATCATTATCTTTGTTTTTTTGTTTGCTTTTTTATAAAGCATATCAAGAACCAAAATATTTGCATCAACATCTATTACCTTGCTTTTAACTGAGTTTACTATCTCATTACTGAAAACTTTAATTTCTTGATTGTAAAAAGCTTTTTTAATATATTTTTTAAGT
>JAZSLZ010000092.1:0-7733 GCA_045535635.1 Clostridia bacterium | reverse complement strand
CATTCCTCAACCGATGGTGATACGGAATATATGACATCATCAGAGCTTGCTTCTTTTAATTCAATCGGCATCAGTATTGCCGGTATATCAATACAAGTATTAACCGACTGTGCGATATAATCCAAATCTTCATCAAATATATTCCCCATTCTGTTTTGCTCCTGTGCCTTATAATAAAAGTTCAGGCAACCGTTTAAGTACGACAGTTCTTCCGGGAACTCCAACAAGCAAAGTCTGCCTGCTTTTCTGATTTTAATGTCATACTTGCGAATGATTTTTAATAGTGTAAAAAGCACAGCTTTTTCATCAGAAATATCAAGTGGAGAAATTGCATATTTGCTTATTCCTAAAGCATCTGCAATTCTTTCCGTAATTTCAGGGCAAGCAACGCACCGTCCCGATTCATACTGATAAATTCGTGAATGTGCGTTATCAACACCAAACCCTGACAGCAACCCAAGTTCCCTTAATGTAAATCCGTTATATTCACGGCATCTTTTGATTGTCTCGCCTATATCATTATTATCTCTGTTTATGAACATTTTCATAATTTCATCATTCCTTTCATCAAACATCTTTATATCCCAATTTGAATTTAAAATGGAGATATTCATCATCTTTTATTAACCCTTTCCCAAGCAGCATACGATAATCGTGCAAACCATGAAGATAAGTGTTCAATGTGGTGCAACTTTTATCAAAATATATAGCGATTTCACCCGTTGGAGTTATCATAGTTTTCATATCATACATACTGTCGATTTTATTTATGACGTGCATAACTGCAATCTCATTTTCAAGAGTAGGATTCATAATAGAATACTTGCAAATATCGAAAGCCTTGGCGATTTTCTCAGCTTGCGGTTCACGAATATTACGATTCCCCAATTCATAATTACGCACAGTTGCTTCGCCCAAACCAATCATCTGAGCTAAATATTTCTGAGTGCAATTATGACTTTCTCTTATCTGCTTTAATGTTTCTCCTATCGTGTAAATCTTCGGTGTTACTATAATTCCCATAACCTTACCTTTCCGGCTCGTGCCTTTTCTTATTGTTTTGTTTCTCAGCTTCGTTTTGTTTTATAAGGTCATTCGCAACATCATCAACCACATCACGAATTCTGTCCATATAGGTTACATCCGTTTTTTGCCATTCGTCATAACAAACAGATAACGGGCAATCTAATTTAGCAAGTGCTTCAACCTGCTTGTCAGACAGAGAATCATCTTCAAAAGTAATCAGAATATCATCACGCATTACTTTCTCATAAGCTCTGTCAATAATCTGTTCCGGGGGAAGCGTTTTAAGGTGTTCGACATAATCGCTTTGCTCTTTAGCCGCTTTTTCCCATAAAGTCTGTCTTAAATTTTCTTTACTCATTTTCATCGCTCCAATCCTACAACTTTTTTCTGTGGAATTTCATTATCTTCAGGCTCTCCAAGTTCTGCTCCCTCACGGTCTTTCTTATCCATATTAAGAAGTGCATCAACCTCTGCAAGTCTCTTTAATTTTTCCTGAAGTTCTGCTTCCTGCGGAAAATCTTTCTGACTTTCAACCTTTGCAAGTTCAAACTGCTTTTTTGTTTCTTCAAGATTTTCTTTTACAATCTCTAATCTCTTTGGAAAACCTTCAAGAGCATTATCAATTCTTTGCAGATTACCGAAAATATCCGTGCCAAGTTCAACTTTGTGACTTAGATTTCCTTTAAGTGTTACATAGAATGTTTTTGAGAACGCATCAAATGATAAGTCCATAGAAAACCCTTTGTAATCACCAATCGGGATAGGTTCAGGTGAAGTCATTTTCTTGCATCGCTCAATGAGTGCTGTTCCGGCTCTCTCTTTATCTGTATATGGTAATCCGTCAATGGTCATCGGATAGAACACATCTTCTTGCTTCGGATACTTCTGTGCAATCACAATATCACCCTCAAAGCCCTTAATTCTCTCTGTAAGGTCTGCAATCTCACGAGGGTAATGTTTGATTACTTTATCCTCTAATTCGTATTTAAGGCTCATAAACGCTGATTTTAAAACCTTTAATTTTGCAACCTGTGTATCCAAGTCCATTTTTTCTTTGATATACGGATTTCCCGTTGTGAGAGCTTTAATCTCTGCATAAGATAATGCCATTTCATCAATATCTTCAGCACTTCTTACCGGGGATTTACTTGTCATAATCTGACCGATAAACTTCTGCTTGTTTTCAACGAGCTGCCACATATAACTATCGAATGTATCTTTGGTTACATATCTTACAATGTGAACATCAGGATTTGTATTTCCTTGTCTGATAATTCTTCCGGCACGTTGTTCCAAGTCAGCAGGTCTCCACGGACAATCTAAATCATGCGAAGCATACAACAGTCTTTGTACGTTTGTTCCTGCTCCCATTTTCGGAGTAGAACCAAGCAGAACTCTTACATCGCCCTTACGAACTCTTGAAAACAGTTCTTTCTTTTTAACTTCTGTTTCTGCATTATGTATGAATTCAATCTCATTTTCTGGAACACCGTATGCAATCAACTTATCCCGAATATCGGTATAAACATTGAATGTCCCGTCATTCTTCGGAGTAGATAAATCACAGAATACAAGCTGAGTTCCTTTGATGTCCGAAGTCTTCTCCCATATATCAAACACCTCTTTTGCACACGCAGAAACCTTTGAGCTTTCATCATCAGGTAAGAGTGAATTGATAAGTCTTTGGTCGAGTGCAAGCTTACGTCCGTCATTAGTAATCTTCAGCATATTATCTTCTGACGGATCAACCATCCTGTTACGAACCTTTTCTGCACGCTCTGCAAGTTCTGAAACCATTTCTTTTTGAATTTCAGTAGGCTCAACAGCAACCGTTTTATAATGCGGTTCAGGAGTCGGAAGATTAAGCATATCGGCAGTCTGAATATCTGCAACATCTTTAAACATTGACATAAGTTCAGGAAGATTAAAGAATCTTGCAAACCTTGTCTTTGCTCTGTATCCTGTTCCTTCAGGTGCAAGCTCTATTGCAGTAACAGTTTCACCGAAAGTAGATGCCCAAGCATCGAAGTGTTGCAGATTCTTGTCCTGCAATGTTTTATACTGTAAGTATCTCTGCATTGTATAAAGCTCAACCATTGAATTACTTACCGGAGTACCCGTTGCAAAAATAACACCTTTACCGCCTGTAAGCTCATCTAAATACTGTGTCTTCATAAACAAATCAGATGATTTCTGTGCTTCGGTTTGTGATATACCGCCTACATTTCGCATTTTTGTATAGAGGTAAAGGTTTTTGTAATAATGAGCTTCGTCAACAAATATTCTGTCAACACCCAACTCTTCAAAGGTTACAACATCATCCTTTCTGCTTTGGTCATTGAGTTTTTCAAGTCTTGCTTCAATAGCTTTCTTCGATTTTTCAAGCTGCTTTATGGTAAATCTTTCACCCTTTTCTGCTTTCAGCTCAATAATTCCGTGCATAATTTCAGTTTTTTGTCTTTCCAAAACTGCCTTTTGTCTTTCAATCGACATAGGAATTTTTTCAAACTGTGAATGACCGATAATAACTGCATCATAATCTCCCGTTGCAATTCGTCCACAGAACTTTTTACGGTTCTTTGTTTCAAAGTCTTTTTTCGTTGCAACAAGAATGTTTGCCGCCGGATATAGCTGTAAAAATTCAGATGCCCATTGTTCTGTTAAGTGATTCGGAACTACAAAAAGTGATTTATTGCATAATCCCAAGCGTTTCATTTCCATCGCTGCCGCAACCATTGTCCACGTCTTTCCGGCACCAACCACATGACCAAGTAATGTATTACCTCCATACATAACTCTTGCAACCGCATCTTCCTGATGCTTTCTGAGAACTATTTCAGGGTTCATACCACTGAATGTAATATGGCTACCGTCATACTCACGAGGTCTTACTGAATTAAATCTTTCGTTGTAAAGCTTTGTCAGTCTTTCACGTCTGTCAGGATTCTTCCAAATCCAATTATCAAATTCAGCTTTAATAAGGTCTTGCTTTTGCTGTGCAATAGTCGTTTCTTTTTTATTAAGAACAGGTTTTTTTCTACCTTCTGCATCCTCAACATAATCGAATATACGGACATCTTTAAGGTTAAGTGATTCCTCAATAATCTTGTAAGCATTAATTCTTTTTGTACCAAAGGTGTTTTGTGATTTAACACCCTTATCAGCACTTTTTCCTTCAATAGTCCATGTACCTGTTATGTTGGAATACCGTACTTCAATTCTGTCTTTTGCATACCAACCCGGAGAAAGAAGCTCAAACACAAAGTCCTTTATATCTTCAGGTGGTATCCAAGTTGAACCAAGTTTGACAGTAATTTCACTTGCAGTTAAATCTTTAGGTTGAACCTTTTGCAATGCTTCAACATTTATTTTGAATGCTTCGTTGTGAAAAGCAATAGGTTCTACAAGAGAAAGCTTTTCTCTGACATTTCCTGATAAATATTCGTCAGCAGTAAGATATTCAGGTTGATATGCGTTATCTTCTTCATATTCGGGGTTCATAAAGATAACACCCTTTAAATCCTCATAAAGCTCATCTTCTGTTTTGCCTGTAAGTTCAGACATAAACTGCATATCAATCTTTGCTTTTTCTCCAATGGAAACTGCCAATGCTTCGGAAGATGTATCAACCTTTGTTACTTCGGTTTTAGCGCCGATTGTTCGCTTTGTGAACATATCGGCTTTTCTTTCAAGCTCTCCGTTTTCGTCAAGAACTTCAAGAGAACATAAAAGGAAGTATGAACTATCGTCTGAGAATGCCATTGAATTACCACGGGAATTTATAAGTCCGTATTTCTTCGTAAAATCGTCATAGAGCTTATTGAGTTTGTCCTGTTGCTTTTGAATTTCCCAATCAGGGTAGCCTTCGGTCTGATATTCAATCAAGTCACGAACACAATCACGAATTGCAATCATACCTTTAATACGGTTTTGTGCGGTTGCGTTAAGCTCGACTTTTCGCATTATACTGTTTTCACGAAAATACACATCACCGTCAACCAAAGTGAAGCTAAAGTTCCTGACATCAGGATCGGCAGGGATGGTCAGTTCCTCATCATTTGAAACATCGTCAAATTCATATTCAGTAATTGTTGCGTGAATATTTTGTATTGCTTCATTTAATTGCTCTGAAAGAGGAACATCATCATAAGGCATACAAGTAGGTGTAGGACCAAAAGGACCGCTTACAGTTTGCATTTCGCCAAGTATCATATCAGGGTTATCAACGAAATACTGATTGACAGCAATACCATTCTCCAAAGTGCCAAGATGCACCCAATCGGGCATTATATCCGTCATTCGGTCACGTCTTTGCAAGAAAAGAATATCTGCTGTAACTTCCGTACCTGCGTTTTTAAGAAAAGCATTGTTAGGAAGCCTGATTGCACCCACAAGGTCAGCTCTCTGTGCGATATACTGACGAACCTTTGAATTTCGTTTATCCATAGTTCCGCTTGAAGTAATGAAAGCAACTATACCGCCGGGGCGAACTTTATCAAGTGTTTTCGCAAAGAAGTAATCGTGAATTAAGAAATTGTGCTTGTTGTATTTCTTATCAGAAAGCTTATAATCTCCAAAAGGCACATTACCAATCGCTACATCAAAAAAGCTATCCGGGAGTGTTGTATCTTCATACCCCTGAATAGCTACTGAATTTCTTTGATAAAGTTGTTGTGCAATTCTGCCCGTTATTGAATCTATTTCTATACCGTAGATTTTACTGTCTTTCATACTTTCGGGAACTAATCCCATAAAGTTACCAATACCGCAAGACGGCTCCAAGATGTTACCCTGACTAAATCCCATATTTTCAAGTGCTTTATACATTGACTTGATTATAACGGGAGAAGTGTAATGAGAAGTAAGTGTAGAAGCTCTTGCTTGCTCATATTCTTCGGGAGAGAGTGCAGCATAAAGCTCCTGAAACTCATTCGCCCAATTCGGTTTTGTTTCATCAAAGGCATCTGCAAGACCACCCCAACCAACATATTCAGAGAGAATTTGTTGTTCTTCAGGTGTTGCAAGTCTGTGTTCAAACTCACATTCTTTCAGAACCCTTATAGCTTCCATATTCTTTCTGAACTTTTCTTTAGCACCGCCATAACCGAGTTCATCATTATCAATGACAAAGTTAGTTCTTTGTGCCATTGGTATTTCAGGATAGACAACAGTATTTGCAACCTTTGATGGCTGAACCTTTTCAAATTCAGGCACAATCTTTTCAGCATCCTTTTGTTGTTCAAGTGCTGCTTTTACAAATTCAATATTTTCTCTGCGGAAGATTGGGAATCCCGTACTTTCTTGGAATGTAATGTCTTTAAGGCTTACTGTGTCAAATTCACGATTAACACTATCCACAATGAATCTTCGGTCATCAATCGTAATTTCTTTTCCAACAAGTTCAGCCGTTTCGTCAACCGGGAACTCAACTGCGTTTTCTTCGATATACAATGCAACGGCATTTTCTTCGCCTTCAACATTTATAATTTCGCCTTTTTCATTATACGAAACTTCAATGTCTGCATCTGCATATTCAAGTCTTTCCATTGCTAAATGGAATCCCTGACTACGAATGTTTTTGAACCATTGAACTGCGAAAGAAGAAAGCTCTCGGTCTGACACATTTTCGCCTACAACCTGATATATTCCTAAATTTTCCTGACGGTATTCAATGGGTTTTAATGCTCCGTTTTCCTCGTCAATCTCAAACACCATTTCAGGATCATAGAATGTATCTCCGCCTTGCTCGTATGTGTGTGCAATTCTAATAGAACCGTCATAGAGGTTACTGATATGAATTGGCATGAAGCTTTTCGATTCATACAAGGCATATCTGACACTACCTTCAAGAACGGAAGGTGCAAACTCTCTCATAAAGTTGTAGTTTCGTTGTTCGTATGTTGGTCTGTGAACGGGAGGTCTATGAGCTTTATCCCATTCTTCCTGAGCGATACGCATTGCAGTACCTTCATCCCAACGCAAACCTTCGGGAGTTTCTTGTGCCTGTTCTTCAGGGAGCAGTTCTTCAAGCTGACTTATAAGGCTATCCCTGAAATCTCTGTACTCATCATCACTTTCCATATTTTCAGTAAATTCATTGATGTTATCTATGATTTTCTGAATGTTTTCAGGGTTCGCAAGTTCATCAGCCATTTGCTGAACTGCATCTTCACGGGTGTCATCAGGATTAAGACTATCCATATACTCATAAAAATCATAATCGTATATGAAATCTACAAGTTGTTCCGCAAGCGGTTTTTGACTTCGTGCAAAGGATTCTATTTGCTTTCTTACTGCATCGGGAAGTTCCTCATAGTATTTGATAGTGTTACCATCACTACTTATGTGTGCGATAGTTTTATAGTCATTATCAACTTGTTCGAGTCTGTTCCAAACAGTAGTGCCGTTTCCGAGAGAACCAAAGCCTATGTCATATTTCTTTTCAGGCTCAATTCCCAAAGCTTTATCTCTTGAAATAACCTTGTGCGGTTGTCTGTCATCATCAACCAAAATAACATCAAAGCCTTTTTCGGTTAATACATTGACATTTTCCTCAAGTCTGTGTCTTGGGAATCCGCACATTGCATATACACTATTTTCAATAGTTCTATGCGTTACCTGAATACCGATAGCAGATGCAACTTCTTCAGCATCAACACCGATTGCTTCATAGAAATCTCCAACCGGGAATAGAGCAACGGTTTTCC
>JAZSLZ010000016.1:0-2355 GCA_045535635.1 Clostridia bacterium | reverse complement strand
AGCAAAACAAGAAATACTAAGTTACATATATTTGTATTACAACTCAGAACGATTACATTCAGGAATAGGCTACAAGACACCTAATTCTGTGTGGATGTAAAAATTCACTCTTTTACTTGTCCGAAATACTTGACAAGTTTCATTAAGGAGCAAATGCTTTGCATTTGAATTATAAAGAAAATCGCTTTGCGATTTTCATCCACAATTATTCATCATTCATTATTCATTATTAATTATTAATTAAAATAGTGGCGTCTGATTTATACAACAATTGTATAATTTAAAAGATAGGGAGGCGTTTAAGCTTGAAGAAAAAACAAGGATTTGTACAAGGGGCACTTATAATTGCTATTGCAGGTATACTTGTTAAAATTATAGGTGCAGTCTATAAAATACCCTTAAGAAAATTTATTTTAGGTGCGGACGGTATTGGAATTTACACTGCCGCATATACCATATATAATGTTTTGTTTATTGTGGCTACGGCAGGTATCCCTGTTGCCATTTCAAAAATGGTTGCAGAAAGTGTAGCAACTAAAAATTACAAAGAAACAAAGAAAATATATAATGTTGCAAAAATACTTCTGACGGTTATCGGATTTGTGGGAAGCTCGGTAATGTTTTTTGGCGCAAGACCTTTTGCTGAGTATATTCGTGCAGAGCCGTCTGTTTATGCAATAATGGCACTTTCACCAAGTCTGTTTTTTGTTTGCGTTATGAGTATATACAGAGGCTTTAATCAGGGGCTTGGAAATATGCTTCCTACTGCCGTTTCTGAAATAATTGAAGCTTTGGGGAAATTGGTAATCGGTTTGGTTCTTGCGGCAGTTATGATTCCTATGGGAAAACAGTTTTCAGCGGCGGGAGCAATTCTTGGTGTTTCAACAGGAACTTTTATTGGTGCTGTGTATATGTTTATCTACAACACAAAAAACAAAAGAGAATTAAAAACTCTTGTTAAAGATTCAACCCAAGAAAAAGTGAGAAGCTCAAAGGAAATCTTTTTAAGGCTTATGACACTTGCGGTTCCAATAACGCTTGGTTCAACGGTTTTCACAATGGCAACACTTATTGACCTTGGAATGATAATGCGTCAGCTTGAAGCAATTGGATTTGATGAAACAACAAGAATTCAGCTTTATGGATATTATGCAGGGGATGCGGTTACAATGTTTAATATGCCAAATGTCGTAATAACAGGAATGAGCGTAAGCGTTGTTCCTGCAATCGCAGGAGCGTTGGCACTTGGCAATAAAAAAGAAGCTCGTTTTACTGCGGCAACTGCTTTAAGACTTACTCTTATTTTTGCCGTGCCTTGTGCAGTTGGAATGTCAACACTTTCAGCACCTATTTTAAGTCTTTTGATGGGAGATGCAGGCGGAGCAACTCTTTTATCAATACTTGCCTATGGCATTATATTTTTAAGTATGGTAATGGTTACAAACTCAATTTTACAGTCAATAGGTAAAGTGTGGGTGCCTATTATTCACATGCTTATAGGTGCGGTTGTGAAAATTGCTGTGAATTATGCTTTGGTTGGAAATCCTGCTATAAACATAAATGGAGCACCGATAGGAACAGATCTTTGCTATCTGGTAACAGCAACATTAAACCTTTTGGCACTTAGAAGGTATCTTGACACATCTGTAGGAATAGCCAATATTTTGAAAATAGGTGGTTCTGCGGCAATTATGGGACTGTTAACTTATATTGTTTACGGCGCTTTGATTGATGTAACAGACTATAAATTGGCGCTTGTTATTGCAATAGCTTTGGCAGTTTTAATATATTTTGTAAGTCTAATAGTTTTTAAAGGAATTAAAAAAGAAGATGTGGATTTGATGCCGGGGGCAACAAAAATTAATAAAATTATAGGAAGATTCCTCTAAAAATGCATAAAAATGTGCTATTTTTAATCGAAATTGTAAAAAATTTATTAAAAACACTTGAAATAATCAAAATTATTATGTATAATTGAAATGTAATTTGTAAGAGCCTTTTACGGTTCATACTTAAGAAAGTCTAAATCACTTAGGAGGTGAATATATAATGAATAAAACAGAATTAGTTGCTGCAATTGCTGCAAAAGCTGAATTATCAAAAAAAGACGCTGAAAAAGCATTAAACGCAGTTATCGAAAGCATTGAAGGAGCTTTAAAAGCAAACGACAAAGTTCAGTTAGTTGGTTTTGGTACATTTGAAGTTAAGGAAAGAGCTGCAAGAGAAGGAAGAAATCCTGCTACAGGCGCTGCTATGAAAATCCCAGCTTCAAAGGCTCCAGCATTCAAAGCTGGTAAAGCATTCAAAGATGCTATTAAATAATAACACTTTGAGAGAAAAAGCAACCGTTTAAGG
>JAZSLZ010000003.1:0-6758 GCA_045535635.1 Clostridia bacterium | reverse complement strand
ACTATTTAATAGTTATTTATGCTCAAGGATTCATACCATTGTTTACTACGATATCAACGATTGTCTTTTCAACATATTTCATGAGAATATAAGATGTGATGTAATCACCATCAACACTGTCAACACCTGTGATGTTACCGTCTTTATCCTTTAACTGGATTGTCTTTGTAATATCACCGATTGATGAAAGAACTGGTTTAATCTTTGAAGCTGTAGCATCGATAGAATAAACGCTTGTTACACCGTCAATGCTGATTAAGTTAGCAGCTTTAGCTGTAGCTGATGCAGCGAGACCGATTGTTGAACCGCTCTTGCTAACTACCCAACCTGCAACATAGCAGTAGTCTGAGTTTGGAACTCTGTTAAGACCAGCAGCAACTTTAACGTCACCAGTAAGTGTCTTGTCGTTGAATTCAGCAACGAATATAATGTCATTGATATAATCTCTAGCATTTACACCATATTCAAATACAACACCTCTGGTGAAATCTGCTGTTGTGAGAGATGATGTCTTAGCACTTTCAGGATCAACGATTAATGTTTTTTCTTCGCCATTCTGTAAGAATGTTACAGAAACAACGTCATTACCTTCTTCGTCAACTGTGTCTCTTGAAGCTGTAACGATAGCAAGTGAGGAGCTATCTAACAGATTGCTCGTTATAATTACTATGCCAACATTATTTTCTTCATCAATATTCAAGTACGCAACATTGTATTTCACTCCAGAGCTAAGAGTAGCTCTATCACCTGTTTTATAATCATATCGACTTTTATTTTTCGGTGTATGGAATACAATAGTAGCATCTGTCAAACTATACTCTCCCAGCATTTTTGTTTCTGCATTATATTCTTGTACAGTTGTTGCAGCAATATAGCTCAATCCTGTATTTTTTCCTTTTGACGAGAATGATATTTCAGTAATCTTGCCTGATGCATTAGCCTTGTAAGAAATAACCCTTTTTGCAAAATTTTCTGTTGTTTTTTCTGCATTAACTAAGTTTTCTATATATTCTGCTACCAAAGCCTTTTCGACTTTTTCTGTTCCATCAACTAAAATACCATCTTCTATTTCTTTTATACTTTCGTTTTCTTTCACATTTACTGTATCTGCAAAAGTATAGACAACCACCGTGTTATCACTATTTAGAATTTCAATTTCGTATTCAGTTTCCCCCATTGATTGATATTCACCAATTGCAGTAACAAAAGCAATTTGACCTTTTATTATGGAATTGGATACAGGGTATCTTGTTGGAAAATCTTTTATTGGTTCAAAAGTCTGCACCCCATTCTCGTTAATGCTGTCAAATTCAGTATAATCTGCTATAGGCTTGATATTTGCAAGGCTATCCCAGACGTTTATTTTTAAACTTGCAGGTTTATCAGTGCATCCCATTAAAACTAATTTATCTGTAAAATTTACAGGTAATATTTTTCTTCCTACAACAGAGCTATTCTTATAAGCATTAACAATCATATATTTTCCTGATGTACCAGTTGGTACATCAAAATCCATATATAACACATTATTAGCTTCGCTTATATCTGCTGTGAAGGCATAATCAAGAACTTTATCAGGAATAACAACTATTCCACCACCTGAAGGTCTGCTGCCACCACCTCCGCCCGAAATTCCTTCCGAACTCACAGTTATTCCATATAAAAACACAATGGTTAACATTATGAATACAAATATTGAGATCATACTTTTTTTCATTAGAATTCCCCTCCAAAATTTAAAAATGCGTCTACCGAAGCAGACGCATAAAAAACGCAAACCCCGATAGTTAACAAACTAATCAAATTTATATTGTCTCCTTATTTTACCATATGCACATATAGTTGTAAAGAAAATTCATATGTGTGTTATTAATTCAAACGCAGAGCGTTTGTTCCTTAATTGTGAATTGTGCATTGTGAATTATGCATTTAAAAAGAGAGTTGGCTCACCAACTCTCTTTTTAGACGCCTTCCAAATCAAATGGCGGGATAAAGCTTTCCTCTGCTGTTTCGCCCTCCTGAACATAAGCTTCTTTTACGCCGATGCTTATGGCGTAATTTATTAAGCTTTCATATTCTTCATCTAAAACCTTTCTGTTGATTTCATGATATTTTTCAACCTGCTTTAAAGGTGTGTATTGGTTCATAATGCTTAATACTACCCTTTCGCCATACTCTTCATAAACATATCTTATAATTGCTTTTGATTCCTGAAGATAGCCTGGCATTAAAAGATGACGGACAATTACGCCTTTTGTCATTATACCATCATCGTCATAAACAGGTATTCCCTTTTGTGAAACCATTTCTTCGATTGCGGTTTTAGCAACCTGAAGATAGTTTTCTGCATTTGAGTATTTTTTTGCAGTTTCATTGTCAAAATACTTAAAGTCTGCAAGGTAAACATCTACATATTTTTCAAGTTTTTTTAATGTTTCTTTGTTTATATAACTACTTGTATTGAATACTATGGGCAAATCCATTCCATTTGCTTTTGCAATATCAAGTGCTTTTATAATTTCAGGCACAAAATGGTCGCCTGTAACTAAATTTATGTTGTGTGCACCCTTTTCCTTAAGTTCACAGAATATTTCTGCAAGTCTTTCAACAGTAATTTCTTTACCTGCATCACCATTTGCAATATCAAAATTCTGACAGAAAACACATCTTAAACCACATCCTGAAAAGAACACAGTTCCAGAGCCTCTGTCTCCTGAAATACAAGGCTCTTCCCACATATGAAGAGAAGCCCTTGCAACTTTTATTTTATCTGTCTGTCCGCAATATCCTTTTTGTTGGCTTCGGTCAATATTGCAGTTTCTTGGGCATAAATTACATTTCATATTGAATCACCTGATAAAATTTTAGCACATAATTATCTAAATGTAAATAAAAACGGCTTTTATAAAGCCGTTTTGTGGATTAAAAACAAATCTTGCCTGGGTTTAATATATTTTTTTCGTCGAACACTTTTTTAATGCCCTGCATTAATGCAATCTGTGTTTCGCCAAGCTGTTTCTTTAAAAATTCTTTCTTAGCATAACCAATTCCGTGTTCACCTGAAACAAGTCCGCCAAGTTCTTCTGCTTTTTCATACATTCTGTCAAAGCATTTTGTAAGCACTTCTTCCCATTCTTTTTCGCCTAACTGGTCTTTACAGATGTAGATATGAAGATTACCGTCACCTGCGTGGCCAAAGCTTGGAATTCTTACATTCATTTCTTTTGCAAGTTCGTGAGTAAATGTAATGAATTTATCAACATTACTTACAGGAACAACAACGTCGCACTCATCCATTTCAGGTGTTGAAGCCTTAATTGCTTCTAAAAATGCACCTCTTGCTGACCATACAGATTTCTTTCTTTCTTCTGTGTCAACAATGTACGCATCAAGTGCACCTATTTCAAGGCATTTATCTGCAACGATTTTCATATCGTTTTCAACTTGTTCGTCAGTGTTTCCGTCAAAGGTTAAAAGGATATATGCATCATTTTTTGTGTCAGGAAATCTTTTTCCAAGATAGTCTTCAGAGAAAAGGATTGTATCTCTTGACATATATTCAATAGCGGTTGGAATAACCTTTGTTCTTATAATTTCAGGAACTGCCTCAATTGCACTTTTCATATCAGGGAAAGGCACAAGAAGGCTAACCGATACTTTTGGCAATGGAACAAGCTTTAAGATTGCTTCTGTTATTATACAAAGTGTACCCTCTGAACCGATTACTAAGTCTTTAAGGCTGTAACCTGAACTGTCTTTCTTAACTTTACCGCCAAGCTTTAAGATTTCACCGTTTGGCATAACAACTGTAAGCTCTCTTACATAATCTCTTGTAACACCGTATTTAACTGCTCTCATACCACCTGCATTTGTTGAAATATTACCGCCGATTGTTGCAGATTTTTCACCCGGATCAGGTGGATATAAAAGGTCATTTTCTTCTGCAAATGCTGCAAGTTCCATTAAAAGAACACCTGGCTGAACTGTTACTGTTAAATTATTTGTATCAAGCTCTAAAATCTTGTTCATCTGTGTTGTTTCAAGAAGAATTCCGCCCTCAACAGGAACTGCAGAACCAACAAGTCCTGTTCCGCTTCCTCTTACTGTTACAGGGATTGTTTTTTCATAAGCAAGTTTCATTATAGCTGAAATTTCTTCTGTTGTGCTAACACGAACCAAAGCTTCAGGCATTTTTTCAATTCCGCCAAGCTCGTCGTGTCCGTAATCAGGGCTAATGGCATCTCCAAAGATAACATTTTCTTCCCCTGCTATTTCTATTAAGGCTTTAATTTCTGCATCTGTTACTTTATTATACATTTTCTTTAGCCTCCTTGATTTTTTCAATAAGCTGTGGCACTATTTCGTTTACATCGCCTACAAGCTGATAATGTGCAACATCAAAAATAGGTGCATTCTTATCTGTATTTATTGCGACAATACAGTCTGATGATTTCATACCTGCAGAAAACTGTACCGCACCTGAAATACCAAGACATATAATAAATTTAGGTTTAACTGTTCTTCCTGAAAGACCGATTTGTCTTTTTGCATCAAACATATTGCTTTCAACAAGAGGTCTGCTACATGCCACAATACCGCCAAGAAGGTCTGCAAGTTCCTGAGCCATCTTTCTCATATTTTCGCCCATTGCACCTCTGCCGATTGCAACAATAACATCAGATTCGGAAATATCAATATCCTTTGGTTTGTCTTTAGATGCAATAATTTCAATTGCAGATACAAGCTTTTCTTTTGCAATTTCCATCTTAACAATTTCACCACTTGCAACATCAGATGCTTTTGGTTCTGAAAATACTTTGTATCTTACTGTACAAAACTGTGGTCTTGTATCAGGAGAAATAATCTGTGCCATAATGTTTCCGCCAAATGCAGGTCTTATCTGCACAAGGTCTGTATTTTCTTTCATTTCAAGAACTGTGCAGTCTGCAGTAAGTCCCGCTTTGCATCTTGCGGCAACTCTTGGTGCTAATTGTCTTCCAAGGTTTGTTGCACCAATAAGTATTGAAGATGGTTTTTCTTTTTCTATAAAATCACAAAAAGCTGCAGTATATGGCTCAACTCTGAAATCTTCAAATTCAGGATTATCATAAACAAAAACTTTGTCAACACCATAGTGAAGAAGCTTGTTTATTCCCTCACCTAAATTATTGCCGATAACGAGTGCATAAACAGGGTGACCTGTTACCTTTGCAAGTTCTTTTGCTTTTCCAATAAGCTCGTATGTAACTCTGTGGATTTTGTCGCCGAAATGGTCAACATAAACCAAAATACCTTTCCAAAGTGATTTATCTACTGTTTCTTTAACTTCTTCTTTAAATTCAATAACGCCTTCGCCTTTTTTAACGCACATCTTACACATTTTACAGGCAGATGAAATATCAAGCTTACCGTCATTATATGAAATAGCACCGAAAGGGCATATTTTTACAAGGTTTTCTGCTTTTTCTGCAGTAACCATATTATGATTTATAACAAGATTTCCCATTACTTTCCCTCCTATATCAGCTTACGGCTTCTAACAAGCTCAAAAAGACCTTCTGTCATTTCCTGCGCGTTTCCGCCAATTGTTGTTTTTTCAGTATTCTTTTCAGGAGGGAAAATTCTTTCAACCTGAGTAGCTGAACCTGAAAGACCGTAATGGTCGGCATTCTGATCCTCAAAATCGTTAAATGATATAAATTTAACCATATCATCTGTAACAGTCTGCTTAACCTTATAAGATGGAAGTCTTGGTGAATTAATATCACCTTCTGCAGAAATAAGGCAAGGCATTTTTACTGACATATCAATTACTTTTTCGTCAAGTGAAGCTGTTAAATAAACTTTTCCTTCTTTAACATCATTAATAGAAAGCACATTTGAAACATTAGGTAAACCAAGATATTCAGCAACCTCTGCACCAACCTGTGCAGTATCGCCGTCTGTTGTCTGCTTACCGCAGATAATTATGTCAAACTCCCCTGCTTTTTTAATTCCCTGAGAAATTGTGTACGCAGTTGCAAGAACGTCTGCACCTGCAAATTTGCGGTCAGATAAAACTGTACCTTTTTCTGCACCCATACAAATTGATTCCACAATAACACTTTTCGCCTGTGGAGGACCCATTGTTATGGTCTCAACTCTACCGCCGAATTTTTCTATAAGTGAAAGTGCAAGTTCGATTCCATATAAGTCATAAGGATTCATTTTACTTGCAACACCGTCTCTTTTAAGAACGCCTGTAACAGGGTCAACCTCAACATTACTTGAGCCAGGTACCTGTTTGACGCAAACCAATATCTTCATACTCATTCTCCTTAATAGGTATTTTCTTTTATTTTATCACTATACTAAAACAAAATCAACGTCTTTATCAATCAAAAATAATACTTATCGCTCATATCCTCAAAAAAACAAATATGTGCAATATACTGTGCAATGCCCTCTCAGAGTTCGAATCTCCGCAGTATTTCAATACAAAAAAGGAATACCGTGTGGTATTCCTTTTTTGTGGTGAGCCATCGGAGATTCGAACTCCGGACACCGTGATTAAAAGTCACGTGCTCTGCCGTCTGAGCTAATGGCCCGTATTAAATTTTGCTATGGCTGGGCTGGCAGGATTTGAACCTGCGAATGTAGCAGTCAAAGTGCTATGCCTTACCCCTTGGCGACAGCCCAATGCGTTCTGTTCGCTTCACACAGCTTTAATAGTTTAACAAATTATTTCTGTTTTGTCAATACTTTTTTTGAATTTTTTT
>JAZSLZ010000018.1:0-2666 GCA_045535635.1 Clostridia bacterium | reverse complement strand
GCAAGAAATTATATCGAATTTGTGTTAAACAAATATATCTCGTTTGCAACGCAAACATATAACAAACCCTCTCAAGTTGCCTGTTTTGGCGGTTGAGAGGGTTTCTGTTTTTTCGAAAGTGTCCTTAAGGACACTTTTCCTACGAGAACTATTTTTTTCTATGAACCTTTGCTTTATATTCTGTTGGGGTATATCCTGTGTAATTTTTAAAGAGTTTGCCAAAATACTTTCCTTTTTTGTACCCCACACTCTCTCCTATTTCTTTCGTAGAAAGACTTGTGTTTTCGAGAAGGTTTTTAGCCTTATCCATTCTTATTTTAACAAGATAATCTATGAAGTTTTCTCCAGTTTCCTGTTTAAAAAGACGACTAAAATATGCCGAGCTTAAACCTACCTTTTCCGCAACATCAGTAAGTCCTATTTCCTGCATATAAGTTCTGCTTATATAGTTCTTAGCTTTACTTACGGTTTTTACACTTTCTTCTGTTTCTGATAAATCTGTAAGAACTTCATCGCTTATACCAAACGCGTCATAAATACTCTGTTTATTTTCTTCTTTTATAAGTTCATCAAAGCCACGATATGAAGCAACAATTTCCCCTGTTGCATCAAGTCCCATCACTTCAAATATATTTGTCTTTACATCCTTTGTGTACTCTCTGGCAACTAAACTGTCTCTGGTTATTATAACAGTATAAAATTCTTCTTCTGAATAATTGAGAACAACTGCATATAGTCTTTCATCCACTCTTTCAATCAGGTTTTTTACTGCATTTGCAAGGGTGTCTTTACCATATTTCCATCCTTTTATTGCGTACTCGTTCAAATGCTCTATTTTGATTTTCGCAAAGGTTATACAAGCCGTTTCATACTCTAAATCAAAGCCCAGCTCATAATATTTTTCATAAGCTTCACTTTGAGAAAACTTATTTTTCAGTATATCTGTGAAATATTCTATTCTTCTTTCTCCAACATCAAGAGCCACTGTGATTTTTTTATTTTTTTTATTTTTATCAAGCTTGTATTTCATTTTTTCAAGCATATATTCAAGCTCGTGCTTTTCAGGAGGAAGCGCAAAATATCCATCTGCTCCACAATCTATTGCAAGTTTCACAGATTCATAAGTTTTTCTGCCATAAAGGATAACTTTTGTGTTAGCGTTACTGTCTTTTATCTTAACTGTCATTCCCTGACCGTCAACACTTTCACTTTTTACAGGGCATATTATAATATCAGGCATTGTATCTAATGCCTCTCTTTCGCTTTTAACAACCTCTTTTATTACAAAACCGCTTTCTTCAGCTATTTTAAGAGAGTTAAATTCATTTATAATATGCTTCGCTGTTGCGATAACAACCACACTATACATAATTTTCTCCTAATAAAATCCCCTATTTTGCAATAAGGGATTTTGTCGTTAATTATTGTGTCACTGAGTAGTTAGGTGCTTCTTTTGTAATAGAAATATCATGTGGATGACTTTCTTTTAAACTTGCACCTGAAATTTTAACAAATTTGCCGTTTTCTTTAAGTTCTGCAATTGTTGCAGTACCGCAGTAACCCATACCTGCTCTCAAGCCACCGAGAAGCTGATATACTGTTTCTGCAAGAGCTCCTTTATAAGGAACACGACCTTCAACGCCCTCAGGAACAAGTTTTTTGCTATCCTGCTGGAAATATCTGTCCTTACTGCCGTTATTCATAGCTGCAATAGAGCCCATACCTCTGTAAACCTTAAACTGTCTGCCCTGATAAATTTCCATTTCTCCCGGACTTTCTTCACAACCTGCAAAAAGGCTACCCATCATAATAGCATCTGCACCTGCTGCAACCGCTTTAACAAGGTCACCTGAATATTTAATACCACCATCGGCAATAACAGGAATACCATATTTTTTAGTTACTTCATAAACATCGTTAATTGCAGTAACCTGTGGAACACCGATACCTGCAACAACACGTGTTGTACAGATAGAACCAGGTCCGATACCAACCTTAACGCAGTCTGCACCTGCTTTAATCAAATCTTCTGCAGCTTCGCCTGTTGCAATGTTACCTGCAATAATCTGAAGATCAGGATATTTTTCTTTAACCTTTGCAACTGCATTGATAATATTCATAGAATGACCATGAGCAGAGTCCATAACGATAACGTCAACATTTGCATCAACGAGAGCCTGAATTCTGTCCATCATATTTGCTGTAATACCAACACCTGCACCTGCAATAAGTCTGCCTCTTGAATCTCTGCAAGAATTTGGATATCTTACTGCTTTTTCAATATCTTTGATAGTAATAAGACCTTTAAGTCTCATTTCATCGTCAACAAGTGGAAGTTTTTCAACTTTATATTTTCTAAGTATTTCCTGTGCTGCTGCCAAATCAGTTCCGACAGGAGCTGTAACAAGACCTTCGCTTGTCATAGATTCTTTGATTTTCTTCTGGAAATCAACTTCAAATCTTAAGTCTCTGTTTGTGATAATACCAACAAGCTTACCGTTTTCAGTTACAGGAACACCTGAGATTTTATATTTTCCCATCAAAGCATCCGCTTCTTCGAGAGTGTTGTCTGGAGAAAGGAAGAATGGATTTGCAATAACACCATTTTCGCTTCTTTTTACCTTATCAACTTCAACTGCCTGTTCTTCAATAGACATATTTTTGTG
>JAZSLZ010000027.1:0-2221 GCA_045535635.1 Clostridia bacterium | reverse complement strand
TGGCCTCCGACTTGCATATAAAACGATACCTTCTGTGTCCATGGACTTGATTGTTGGTACTTTATTGCCGTCAAAGGTAAGTTCTCCATATGGATTATCCTCAATGATAATTATGTTATTCTTAAGGGCAACCTCATAAAGTTTCTTTCTTTTTTCTAAACTCATTGTATTGCCTGACGGATTCTGGAAGGTTGGGATTGTATAGATAATTTTAACATTATCATTTTCAGCAATCTTCGATTCAAGCTCCTCAATATTCATTCCGTCTTCTTCAACTGAAACCCCCACCAGCTTTGCATTAAAGGAACGGAAACAGTTAAGAGCACCGATAAAGCTTGGCTCTTCAACGATTACAACATCATCCTCGTTAAGAAGACACTTTGAACAAAGTTCAATGCCCTGCTGTCCGCCTGAAACGATAATCAAATCGTCATTTTCTGTGCCGATATTTTCTCTCTTTTTAAGGCGGTTTTTAACTACCTCACGAAGTGGCATATAACCCTCTGTAACACCGTACTGCAGGGATAAAACAGGGTTTTCAGCAAGATACTTTTCAGCTATTTTTGAAAGCTCAACATTTGGGAATGTATCAGGAGATGGGTTTCCACCTGCCAACGAAATATAAGACGGGTCTCCTGCAACCTTAAAGATTTCTCTTATTGCAGAGCCTTTCATTTTACTCATTCTGTCTGATATAATAAATTCCATAATTTTATTCCTTTCTTAATTTTTAAGCACCACGCAGGACCATGCGCCGCGTTCATATTCTTCTACTACTGTGAAACCTTTTTCTTTAATTGTGTCAACAACCTCATCTTTTCTTTCAGAAATGATTCCTGAAACAACCAAGGTTGAATTTTCTTTTAAGAATTCGTTGAAATATGGGCTCATAGCCTTTAAAACATCTGCAACTATGTTTGCAAAAATAACATCATATTTTTTATAGCCGATTTTTTCTCTTAATGCTTCATCATCTATAATATTTCCGCAGTGAACATCAAAAACTGATTTGTCAAAATCGTTACCCATAATGTTTTCCCCTGCGATTTTAACGCTGTTCTGGTCAATGTCAACTAAATTAAGATGCTTTGCATCCATTAAAAGCGCACCAATTGACAAAATACCGCTTCCGCTTCCAAGGTCTAGAACCTCTTTATCTTTTAAATCAAGCTTTTCCATAACCTCAAGGCAAAGGGCAGTTGTTTCGTGTGTGCCTGTACCAAAGCTCATACCAGGGTCAATTTCAAGGATTTTTCTGTTATCTTTATTTTCAACAGTTTCCCAGGTTGGCTTTATTAAAAATTTATCGCCAATGTTAAATGGCTTAAAAAACTGCTTCCAGTTGTTTTCCCAGTCCTCTTCTTTAACATTTGTAACCTGCATTTCAAGGTTGCCGTATTTTTCTTCTGCTTTTAAGATTTCAATTTCCTGCTTGATTGCCGCAAACATATCCATTCCCTGAGTATTGTCAGGAAGATAGAAAAACACCTTTGTTTCGCAATCTTTTAAATACATAAGGTTTTCATCCACATAATCCCAATAAGTTTGTGTACCCTCTAAAAACTCATTGAAATCATCTGGATTTTCTATTCTCATTCCACTTATACCAACATTAAGGAGCATACCTGTTATAACCTCAATACCCTCACTGTTGGTTGTTATGCTGACTTCTGTCCAGTTCATATTTTACCTCCATAAAAAAAAAGCATCTTATTTGTTGATTTTACCACAAATAAAATGCTTTGTAAACTTATTTAAATATTTTTTTGATTTTTTCGGCAAAGCTTTCTTTGTTTCTGTTATTGCCTTCATCAACTTCCTGGAACTGTCTTAAAATTTCTTTCTGCTTTGATGAAAGATTTTTAGGAACATCAATAGTAACTGTAAAGATATGGTCACCTTTACCGAGCATTCTTTTAATACCCTTACCTTTGATAGTAAACTTTGTGCCTGTCTGTGTTCCTTCAGGGATTTTAAAGCTTGTTTTACCGTGAATTGTTGGTACATCTATTTCCGCACCAAGTGCTGCTTCTGCAAAGCTTATTGGCACCTCACAGAAAACATCTGCATTCTTTCTTGTGAAAATAAGATGAGGCTTGATTCTTATGCCGATAAGTAAGTCACCGTATGGTCCGCCGTTTGTTCCGGCTTCGCCTTTACCTGCAAGACGGATTGTCTGGCCATGATCAATACCCTTTGGAATGTTAACTTCAAACTTCTT
>JAZSLZ010000101.1:0-29130 GCA_045535635.1 Clostridia bacterium | reverse complement strand
ACGAAGCACTTCCATATCAATTCTTGGCTTATAATAAAATCCATCAACATAGCTTTTGGAAACTATTTTTATTAAATTATTATAACCCACATTATTTTTTGCAAGTAGCACAAGATGTCCGTAGCCACTGTCGTACTCCGGACTTTTATCATAAAGCGTTCTTGGTGCAGTATAAACTTCACATCCTATAACAGGTTTTATTCCTATGCTTTTTGCATATCTGTAAAAATCTATAACACCACACATAGAGCCGTGGTCTGTGATTGCAACCGCAGTCTGACCAAGCTCTTTTGCTTTATCCAGAACTTTTTCAATTTTCGCCGCACCGTCAAGCAGACTGTACTCTGTATGAAGATGCAAATGAGTAAATGCCATATTTATCTCCTTAATTCTTTATAGATTGTGCTATTTCCTGCAACTTTTTAAATTTATGATTAACTCCTGATTTACTTAAAGGCTTTGTCATCATTTCCCCAAGCTCTTTCAATGAACATTCATTTTCAAGTCTTAAAAGAGCAAGTTCTTTTAATGATGCCTCCAGTGAATCAAGTCCTATATTTTCCGCTATTTTTTTAATAATTTCTCTTTGCTGGGCTGCATTAACTGCAGTCTTATTTATATTGGCACTTTCAAAGTTAACTGTTCTTGTTATGTTGTTTTTAAACACCTTGTAAATTTTGACTCTCTGTATTTCCATCATTGAATTGGTTGCACCCATATATCCAACAGTATCTGAGATGTTATCAGAGTCCTTTAAATATACAACCCTATTATTTCTTCTTAAAAGGATTCCTGCCTTCATATCCATTTCTGAGAACAAATCAACAAGCATTTCAACATTTCTTTCTTTAGTAACAGACATTTCAAGATGATATGATTTCTGCGGATCATTGCAGGAGCCCGAAATAAGAAACACACCTCTTAAAAAAGCTTTTTTACAACAAAATTTTTCAGTTATTTCACTATTAACCTTTTGTTGCTTAATTCCTGTTTTCTTCAAAACTTCATTTATCTCGTTTCCAGATGCTATTTCTATTTTGTATGTTTTTCTGCTGTTACCGCTTTTAGTAACTATGCATTTAATATTAAGACATTCTTTAACAAGCTTATATATTCTCTTTGCAACAAAAGAGGCTTCTGTTTTAACATAAAGTGTATTGTTTTTTTCAATTGCTCCATAACAAATAACCCCCGCAAGTTCCGCTACAGAACAACAGGGGGCTTTTATTGGAACATTACAAATTTCTCTTTTAATTTCTGATGCAAAAGATGGCATTATCTCTTACCGTCCTTTTCCATATCTCTGTGATGCTTAACTACCTTGTATTTATTTTCAACAAGCTTATCAAACAATTTTTCTGCCATTGTTACCGAGCGATGCATACCTCCTGTGCAACCAATGGCAATAACAAGCTGAGATTTACCTTCCTCAACATAGTATGGTACAAGAAAGCTTATCATTGAATAAAGCTTTTCCATAAACTCACTTGTCTGAGGCCACTTAAGAACATAATCCTGAACATCCTTTTGTGTACCATTCTGATACTTTAGTTCATCTATATAAAATGGGTTTGGTAAAAACCTTACATCAAAAACAAGGTCTGCATCATTTGGTATTCCATACTTAAAGCCAAAAGACATAACATCAATAAGTAATCCTTCCGATGCGTCTGTATCATTAAAAAGCTTTGTAAGCAATTTTTTTAGTTGCTGAGTATGTGTTGCAGATGTATTAACGCAATAGTCTGCTTTTTCTTTTATTTCTGAAAGAAGAAGTTTTTCTTTTTCAATTCCTTCTTCAATTTTGCCGTCTCCTGAAAGCGGATGTTTTCTTCTTGTTTCTTTATATCTTTTGATTAAAACAGCATCTTCAGCTTCCAAAAACAGTATTTCGGGATTTATTCCCATTGATTTCACATTTTCGATGACACCGCTTATTTCTTTAAACATCTCTCCGCCTCTTATGTCTACAACAACCGCTGCTTTAGAAATAACACCCGAAGAGGACATACATATTTCTGCAAACTTGGGTATTAAAACAGGAGGCATATTGTCAACACAATAAAAGTTCATATCTTCAAGACATTTAACTGCCTGAGATTTTCCTGCTCCGGACATACCGGTTACAATAACAAATCTCATTTATGTCACCTCAATTACCAATCAAATTTTGTTAAGTTTCCCTCACATTTAAGCTCAGGGAAATCCCATTGCCTTAAAACCTCATATACCGCTATAGCCACAGTATTTGAAAGATTAAGGCTTCTCGCTTCGCCCTGCATAGGAACGCGAACGCATTTATCTTTATTATTATGAAGAATTTCTTCATTAATTCCTGCATCTTCTCTGCCAAACACAAGAAATGCATTATCAGGGTAATTTACATCTGAATATCTGTAAAGAGCCTTGGTTGTGAAATAATAGCAGTCTGCATCAGGATTTTTTTCGTAAAAATCTCTGACCGATGTGTAAAACTTAACCTCTAAAAACTGCCAGTAATCAAGACCTGCTCTTTTCAGCTTCTTGTCATCCCACACAAAACCCGTCGGACCTACCACATGAAGTGCACAATTTGTCGCCGCACAGGTTCTTATTATATTTCCTGTGTTTTGAGGAATCTGTGGTTCAAAAAGTACAATGTTTAATTTATTCATTTTCTTCCCAGTTGTGATAAATATCCTGAACGTCGTCGTCTTCTTCAAGAGCATCAACAAGCTTGTTCATATTTTTAATATCATCTTCACTTGTTAATGTAACAGTTGTCTGTGGTACATTTTCTACCTGAGCAGATGCAAATTTATAGCCTTCTGCTTCTAAAGCATCACAAACTGCAGTAAAGTCATCAGGCTCTGTTGAAATTTCAAAATAGTTTTCTTCTGCTGCAAAATCAGATGCTCCTGCATCTAAAGACTGCATCATAAGAGTTTCTTCGTCAATTTCTTTTTCTTCGTTATCAATGATAATTATGCCTTTTTTATCAAACATAAAACCAACGCAACCAACCTGACCGAGATTTCCTCCGAATTTATCAAAATAGTGACGCATAGATGATGCAGTTCTGTTTCTGTTGTCTGTTAAGGTTTCAACAATAACTGCAACACCTGATGGACCGTAACCTTCGTATGTAATGCTTTCGTAGTTACTTGCGTCGCCATCACCTGCGGCTTTCTTAATACTTCTTTCAATGTTATCGTTAGGAACGTTAAGTGATTTTGCTTTTGCAATAACATCCTTTAATTTTGCATTATTTGCAGGATCTGGTCCTCCTGCTTTAACTGCAACTGCGATTTCTCTACCTATTTTTGTAAATATTTTAGCTCTCTGGCTATCACTTTTTTCCTTCTTGTTTTTAATATTATTCCATTTGCTATGTCCTGACATTTTATCTCATCCTTTCAAATCTATATTGTATCATACATTATTACTATTATCAAGTTTATTTTTTGAAAAAACACACCCACAGAAATTCTGTCTGTAAAGGCCGTACTGCTCTGAAAGCTCACAAGACCTTAAGTATCCGCTTTTCTTTTTAAAATCAGAAAAAAGATAGTTAACTTCATACTTTTCTGCCATTTCTTTTCCGATTTCATTTAGAATTTGAGAATTTTTAAGTGGGCTTATGGTAAGGGTAGTTGTAAAATAATCAAAGCCTTTTTCTTTTGCAAGAGACGCCGTTTTTTCAAGTCTTAGCTTAAAGCACTCAACGCATCTTAAACCGCCTTCAGGCTCCTTTTCGAGACCTTTTGCCCTATTGTAGAATTCTTCAGGCTTGTACTCTTCAACTATACAAGACACTTTATTTTTGAATTTCATAGTTTCAATCAATCTTTGTTGTTCCTTAGCTCTTTTTTCATACTCTTCACTTGTATCAATATTTGGATTGTAATACAAAACAGTTATATTAAAAAAATCACTTAAATACTCAATAACATAACTTGAACAAGGTGCACAACAAGAATGAAGCAGTAAAGTTGGCACATAATTTTCAGTTATACTCTTAATTATTTTATCAGTTTCAAGCTGATAGTTAATTTTCATAAAATCACCGCATTTATTTTAACAAAAAAAACTTGCAAATGCAAGTTTTTTAAAGAATTATACAAATTAGTCCGCCACTACCATCGTTTATTATTTTCTGCAAAGTTTCCTGAAGCTTTCCTCTGGCATCTTCGGGCATATTGTAAAGCTTATTATTAATACCTTCATTTACAAGTTCGTGAAGCGACTTACCAAAAATATTACTGTTCCATATCTCTTTAGGATCTGTTTCAAATTCACTTAAAATGTGATTTACAAGCTCTTCCGACTGCTTTTCTGTTCCAACAATTGGACTTACCTGAGTCTCTATATCTGCTTTAATGAGGTGGATTGAAGGGGCAGAAGCTTTGAGCTTTATACCATATCTTCCTCCTTGCTTTATAATTTCAGGCTGTTCAAGCTTCATATCAGAAACCGAAGGCGAAACTATTCCATAACCTGTACGGTTAACTTCATCAAGTGCGTTTGAGATTTTATCATACTCTTCCTTAATTTTAGAAAGGCTTCCCATAAGAGTCATAAGACTTTCCTGCCCTGTTATTTCAAATCCTGAATTTTCACCAAGTACTTTATAAAACAAATCATCTTCTACAGAAATTCTGACATTTACAGTACCTTTGCCCATATTGGCTTTTTCAGGATAGCTTTCTGTTATATATGCTCTTCCAGACAGTTTTTCGCAGATTTCGTCAAGCTCTCTTAATTTAATTTCACCTGTCACTGTTTCGCTCACACTGTCAACAAGGGAATTATAGAGCCAATGCTCACAATCAAGACATTCTATCCATTCAGGCATCATAAATCTTATTTCTTTAACAGGGAATTCATTAAGTGCAGTTTCAATAACATAAGAAATATCTGTCTGATTAAGTGTTGCACAGTTCATTGCAATAACAGGAGAATTGTATTTAAGAATCATATCCTCTTTAAGCTTTAAAGTTTCTGCCGATGTAGGATTTATGCTGTTAAGGAGAATTACAAAGGGTTTGTTTATAGCTTTAAGCTGACTTACAACTTTTTCCTCTGCATCAATATAGCTCATTCTAGGAATATCACAAATACTGCCGTCTGTTGTAACTAAAAGTCCGATTGTTGAATGTTCATCAATAACCTTTCTTGTGCCTGTTTCCGCTGCCTGAACAAAGGTCATTTCTTCATCTGCCCACGGTGTTGTTACCATTCGTTCCATTCCCTCTTCTATGTAACCAAGAGAGTCTTTTACAACATAGCCAACACAATCAATCATTTTAACATTAAGATTTGTCTTTCCATTCAAACTGACAGACACCGATTCTTCAGGAATAAACTTTGGCTCTGTAGTCATAATTGTTCGTCCTGCTCCGCTTTGCGGAAGCTCATCAATGGCTCTTTGTCTTTTATTTTCGTCCTCTATATTGGGAATAACCATTTCCTCCATAAATCTTTTGATGAATGTGGATTTTCCTGTGCGAACAGGACCTACAACGCCAATGTAAATATTCCCCTGCGTTCTTTGTGCAATATCTTCATATATATTTCTTTCCATAAATTTCCTCCTGCTACAGTTACTTTTATTAAACTATATTCAGAGGATTAAAAAAATATCACTCAGATTGAGTGATATTTTTTTATATTTATTTTACAACTTTTACGATTTCATCATAAGCCCAATGCTGAGTATCATCTGCATTTTTAAGGTCTGTTGGGAGCTTTTCAGATGCATCTGCATCAGTATTTATAATTCTGTTAATAAATGCAACAACTTCTGCTCTTGTAACATTTCCTTCAGGTCTGAATGTATTGTCCTCATAACCTTTTGTGTATCCACCTGAAGCAAATGTTTTTACATAATCTTCTGACCAATGTCCTTTAATATCTGTGAAATCAGCTTTAGCTGTTTCATCAAGTTTCATATCAAAAGCCACTGCTAAAATCTTAACAAATTCAGCTCTTGTGATTGTGTTTTCACCTTTAAAGGTTTTATCTTCATAACCGTTAAGAATTTTTGCAGTAACAAATTTCTGAACTGTTAATTTGTATTTTTCAGTAACATCGCCAAATGCTGGTGCAAATTCTTCTGATGTGATTTCAAAAAGATTATCAAGTGCTTCAATTACTTCGTATCTTGTAGCAGGCTGATCAGGCTTAAATGTTTTATCTTCGTACATTGCCATATATTTAGCTTTGCTCTGATTTTCAACATTTTTAATTTCAGCTTTGTATTCTTTTTCTGTTTTACCTGTCATTGAATCTACTATTGATGAAACATCTTTGTTTTCTTCTTTTTCAGGTTTTGAAACTTCAGGTTCGTCATATTCACCAGGTAATGGTTCTCTTTCTGTGGTTGGAGTTGTAACTGTTACAGGGTCACCTGCTGTGAATTGAACATTTTCCAATTTTAGATTTATAAAATCAAGTTTATTTTCTAATATACTAATGATTGTGCTTGAGTTCTGTTTATCTGTTGGTATAGCATCCTTATATTCAAATGTTACAGTATACAATTTTAGATCCCCTTTGAAATCCTTGCTTGTATTATAGAAAACCGCAGTAATATAATCACCCTTTGCTAATTCAGTTTTTTCATCATTTAAGTTAGTTATAATAGAACCTGCCGACAAATCTGAATGTTTTTGTAAAGCAATTGGAGTAACAGCATATTTATCATATTGTAAAAGAATAACAAACGATGAGAAGCCAGGATTGCCTGAAACAGCAACCTCCACATTGAAAGTTGAGTCGTTCACCGGTATGTAAGTAAGAGTAACTTTTGGTGAGTCAGCCAATACTAATGTTGTCATTGATAATACCATCGCAATTGAAAATATTAAAGAAATTATTTTTTTCATTTTCGTACCTCTTTTCTATATTCATTGTATGTACATTTTAACATAGTTTTCTCATTAAGTAAATAGGGAATTAATATATAGCAAAAAAGAAGTGTCCCGAAAGACACTTCTTTAAAGCTTAATTATTTTGCAGCTTTTTTAATGTATTCATAAGCCCAGTGTGAATCATCAATGTCAGCATAGTTAACAACTGCATCAGCATCAGCAACTGAACCAACTACACGAGTCATAACTACTACCATTTCAGCTCTTGTAATTTTTGCTTCAGGTTTGAATGTTCCATCAGGATATCCAACTAAGTAACCTTTGCCTACGAATGTCTTGATGAATTCAGCAGCCCAGTGACCATCAATATCTGAGAAGTTTGCTGTTGCGTCTTCTGCTGCTTCAAGTTTGAGAGCAGCAGCAACGAGTTTAACAAATTCAGCTCTTGTTACATCGTTGTGACCTTTGAATGAGCCATCTTCGTAACCATTGATAACACCTGCAGCAGCAAGTTCCTTGATAGCTTTGTCATCTGTATCTGTGAATGCAGGAGCATTCTTAACATCTGAAATATCAAACAATGCTGTAAGCGCAGAAACTACTTCGTTTCTTGTAGCGTTAACATCAGGTCTGAATGTCTTATCTTCAAAGCCTTCGATGAATTTAACTTCTTTTGCATCTTCTTTTAATGCGATATTAGCTGATGCAGCAGGTTTACCTGTTTCATCATCTTTATTTTCTTCGTCTTTCTTGTCGTCTTCAGGTTTTGTTGTTGAACCACCTGTTGAACCACCTGTAGCAGGTCTGATTACTGAACCAGCACCTGAAGGTCTGCCTGAAGCTTCTTCAACTTCTAAAACACCATCTACTGTTTCAACTTCATATTTTGCAGCATCGAATACAACAACAGCTTTTGTTGTATATTTAGCTTCTTTTGTTGTATCAACTGTTTCTACTTTGTTACCTTCTGCATCATAGATTTCGATTGTAATTGTTAAAGCTCCTTCAAGAGCGTCACCTGCAACAGTTGCTTTAAGTTCAGGAACTGTATCATTAAGATTTACATCATCAGATGGAGCTGTAACTTTTACTTTACGAATTTTAATCTCTAAAACACCATTAACAACATCAATATCATAGTTAGCATCTTTGTAATCTGTTGTTATAGCATATTTGCCAACAGCTTCGCCTGCTTCTCTGATAATATTGATTTCAGTAGCTTCTTCGCCTTCTAAGAAACCTTCAGTAGCGAATTTGAATTCTTCAGGATCAGCAGCATCAACTAATTTTTCAGCATCAGCAATTGTAATTGTAGCCTTTTTAGGTGTAATTACATATTCTGCAACATCAGAGTCGTCAGCAAGCATAACTGAATGTGTAAGTTTTGTTACGTCTCCGCCTTCAACTAATTCATATTTAATTTCATATTTACCCGCATTTTTGTCAGGCTCTACTACTGAAACTTTAACATTTTCTTTAGAATACTTATCAGCTTCTACAATTTCAAATTTCACATCAGCGTCTGTAATAGCAGCACCGTCGTATTCTTTAGCATTGCCTGTAAGCTTAATGTAAACAGGAATTGTTTCAATAATTTCATAGTCAGCTTCAACTTCTTTTGCTTCAATTGCATAGTTTTTATATTCACCCTCAACTGTAGCAACTACTTTGTATGCGCCTACTACTGAAAAATCTTCAACTTTGTTTCCTTCTGCATCTTTAACTGCAGTAACAACTTCAATTTCATCATCACCAACTAATGCAGGCTCCCATGAAATTTCTGGTTCTGTCATTTTGTTAACAAGTTTAGGCTGTTTAACATCTTTAACAATCATTTTAACTGCTAATGGTTTAACTGTAAGTGTACCAGCTTTAACTGTTACATCGTAGTTACCAGTTGTATCGTTAGCTGTAGCTGTGATAGCAACTGGACCAGCATTTGGATTTGCTTCAACTGTTGGAGTAATTGTTACGCCATCAGGAGCATTATGTGTAAATTCTGGAAGAGCATCGCCGTATGTCATAGTTTTGTCAGCCATTGTTACTTCAATTGCTTTTTTAGCAACTGTAAGTGTACCAGCTTTAACTGTTACTTCATAGTTGCCTGTTGTATCTTTAGCTGTAGCTGTAATAGCAACTGGACCAGCATTTGGATTTTCAGCAACTGTTGGAGTAATTGTTACACCATCAGGAGCATCATGTGTAAATTCTGGAAGAGCATCGCCGTATGTCATAGTTTTGTCAGCCATTGTTACTTCAATTGCTTTTTTAGCGATTTTAGCTGTACCTTTAACTTCTGTTTTCTTGAAGCCTTTTCTTGCAACTGTTGCTGTAATTTCGTATTCACCTGCATTTGTAATTTCAGCAGGTTCATAAGTAACATCATCATCTGTTTCTGTGTTGATATCGATAAGATCTTCTGCTTTGTATGCTTCGCCTGTGTATACTTTACCATCAACAGTTGTAGCTGCTAAACCAGTAATTGGCTCTCTAATATCAGTAAGTGTTACTTCTGTAGAATCTGGTACTTTGTCAAGACTTGCTGACAAATCTGATTTTAACATTGTATCAAAAAGAGAGTAAGTAATAGTAGTACTGCTACCATAACCATCTTCTAATATTTTGAATTTCAAAGTACAAAGCTTGTAAAGTCCATTATCTGCTTCAACAATTGTAGAGTTATAGCCACCTGCATTATTCCATACAGCTACCACTTTACCATCTGTTGCTGTATTATATTCAGTTGTTCCTGGCAATTGCAACTCAACTGTCATATTACCCATTCCAGGTATACTCATTGTTGTAAATGTTTTAAAAACATCCTCTTTTGTCCATGTATCGTCTACAGCAATCTTACTTTTATCATAATCTGCAGTAATCTTGTATCCCTGAAGAGCATCTTCAGCTGCTGTTGTAACATAATATGTTACAGTAAATGTTCCGTCACTAGCAACATCACTAACCACTTCAGTGATAGCAGAGTCAGCCGCACTAACAGTATTTGCCATAGTGAACATCATGCACACTACGAGCATTAAACTAATAATTTTCTTTAACATTAGTTTGTCATCCTTTCCTCAATTGAAATATTGCTTTTACAATGGTTTCACATTATTAGCCATTGTAAAATTAATAAACTTTATTATTCTGTTGGTCCAAGAGTAACATCAAATTCGGCAACATACTGTGCTAAAAGACCTAAATCTCTTAAATCAATATTGTCTTCACCTTCAACATCGTTTGCAGTATAAACATTTGCCGCTCCTAAAATAGTGGCATCCGCTCTAAACTGTGCCTGGATTTCAGGGAATTCGGCAACATACTGTGCCAAATATCCCAAGTCTCTAAGATCTGGTTTTTCTGCATTACCTTCTGGTCTGTATACATCACCATAAACAAATGATTTTTTAACTTCAACACCAGTACGCAAAGCAGGGTAATCGATGCCTGTACCACCTACGAGAACATTGTATGTACCTTCAGGCGCACCGTTTGGAATTGAAAATGTGAGTTTGCCGTTAGCAACGTCATTTTCCACCTGATCAGCATAGTAGATAGCGTTGGTGTCGTTGTAAGTGATATATTTCTTATCTCCTTCAGGACCAACCGGCTGGTAGAAGAGTACTGTTACATCCATACCGTCAACCTTTTTTTCTGCATCAATAGTATACTGAACAGTTACTGTTCTGACTGAACATTCTGCACTTGTAATAGTAATTGGAGATTTTTCACCAGTTGGTGGTGTTGCAGGTTCTACACCGGCAGCTGAGGCTGTGATACATACAGTTAACATCACACATACTACAAGCATTAAACTAACAATTTTTTTAAACATTAGTTTATACATCCTTTCTTTTTAAATAGTATTTTTTGTATGCAATGGCTCAGCATTGCATACCATTACAACTTACTAATATTATAGCCATTGTTGCTTTTTTTGTCAATACAAAAAAGCAAAAAATGATTAAAATTTACTGTTAGTTAAAAATGTACTGATTATTCCATTTCCAACTTGACAAAAATAATTGTTGTATGTTACTCTATCAACGTTCACAATATATAGTATTATATATGAAAGGAAACAGTTATGAATGTTTATGATTTTGACAACACAATATATGACGGTGAAAGTTTATTTGACTTTTATTTGTTTTGCCTAAAAAAAGATTTCAAGTTTATAAAGTATCTGAAGGTTGCTGTTTTAAGCCTTGTTAAATACAAGCTTTGCCTTATCACCCACGAAAAACTCATTAAACTTTGTTCAAAATATGTTTATGACTTTCTTACCGATGTTGGTGATTTTGAGCAGGTAGCAAAAGAGTTCTGGGATAAAAACGAGCATAAAATCAAGCCCTGGTACAGTAAATACAAAAAAGAAGACGATGTTATATGTTCTGCAAACTTCAATGTGTTTCTTGATGAAATATTAAACCGCATCAATGTGAAAAACTGCATCTGTTCTAAGGTAGACACAGAAAACAAAGAAGTGACGGCTCTTTGTTTCCGTTCAAACAAGGTTGCTCTTTTTAAGGAAAAATATGGGGATTCGGAAATTGAAAACTTTTATACAGACTCAAGAAACGATATGCCTATGATAGAAATTTCAAATAATGCTTATCTTGTAAAAAACAATAAAATTAAGAAAATCAAATAAAGCTTGAAAAACTTACATTTATATGGTAAAATAACTTTTAATGTATAAACAAATAATATGCCTTAAGGCAGATTGGAGTACAATATAATGGATAACACACAGAAGACTATGGAAAAAATCGTAGCTCTTTGTAAAGGCAGAGGTTATATCTATGCCGGTTCAGAAATCTACGGTGGTCTTTCAAACACTTGGGATTACGGTCCTTATGGTGTTGAATTTAAAAACAATGTAAAAAAAGCATGGTGGACAAAGTTTATTCAGCAGAGCCCATACAATGTAGGTCTTGATGCTGCAATTTTAATGAATCCGCAAACTTGGGTTGCATCAGGCCACGTTGGTGGTTTCTCTGATCCTCTCATGGATTGTAAAGAATGTAAAGCAAGACACCGTGCAGACAAGCTTATTGAAGATTTTGCATTTGAAAAGGGTGAAAGCCTTACCGTTGACGGCTGGAGCAACGAAAAAATGCTTGAATACATAAACGAACACGAAATCTGCTGTCCACAGTGCGGTAAAAGAAACTTCACAGACATCAGACAGTTTAACCTTATGTTCAAAACCTTCCAGGGTGTTACAGAAGATTCTAAATCAGAACTTTATTTAAGACCTGAAACTGCACAGGGTATCTTCGTTAACTTTAAGAATGTTCAGAGAACTTCAAGAAAGAAGCTTCCATTTGGTATTGGTCAGATTGGTAAATCTTTCAGAAACGAAATCACACCTGGTAACTTCACATTCAGAACAAGAGAATTTGAACAGATGGAGCTTGAATTCTTCTGCAAACCAGGCGAAGACCTTGACTGGTTCTATTACTGGAAAGATTTCTGTATGCAGTTCCTTTTAGACCTTGGTCTTAAAAAAGAAAACTTAAGATACAGAGACCACTCTCCTGAAGAACTTGCTTTCTATTCAAAAGCAACATCAGATATTGAATTCGTATTCCCATTCGGCTGGGGTGAGCTCTGGGGCGTTGGTGACAGAACAGACTACGACCTTATGCAGCATCAGAATCACTCAGGCGAATCTTTTGAATATACAGATCCAACAACAAATGAAAAATTTGTTCCATACTGTATTGAACCATCACTTGGTGCAGACCGTGTTGCTCTTGCTTTCCTTTGCGAAGCTTATGATGAAGAAGAAATTGGTGAAAACGACACAAGAATCGTAATGCACCTCCACCCAGTACTCGCACCTGTTAAAGCTGCTATCCTTCCATTATCAAAGAAGCTTGGCGATGGTGCAACAGAGCTCTTCACAAAGCTTTCTGCATACTTCCCTTGCGAATACGATGATGCAGGTTCAATCGGTAAGAGATACAGAAGACAGGACGAAATCGGAACTCCTTTCTGCATTACCTATGACTTTGATTCTGTTGAAGACGGTTGCGTTACTGTTCGTGACAGAGACACAATGGAGCAGGAGAGAATGAAGATTGAAGATGTTATCCCTTACATTCAGTCAAAACTTGTATTTTAAGAATAATTGTTTTAATCCCGTGCTAAAATAAGCACGGGATTATTTTTTAAGGAAGATGTATATTGATTATAACTTTAATACGAACTGTAGTTATATATGCCGTAGTTGTTGCAGTTTACAGATTTATGGGCAAAAGACAGATTGGTGAATTACAACCTGGTGAACTGGTTCTCGCCATTATGCTTTCTGACCTTGCAACTGCACCAATAAGTTCTGTTAACACACCGCTGATAATAGGAATTTTCCCTGTAATTACTCTTATGACTGTAGAAATTTTAATATCATATTTTTCACAAAAATCAGTGAAATTCAGAAAGATAATCAGCGGCAGTCCAAGTATTGTAATAGAAAACGGCAAAATTAATATAAAAGAGCTGACATCGCTTCGTTTTAGTATAGATGACCTTTTTGAGCAACTTCGTTCCAACGGATATATGACAGTTTCCGATGTTGCTTTTGCGATTTTAGAAACCAATGGTCAATTAAGTGTTATCCCCTCTTGTCATGCTACCCCTGTAACATTAAATGACCTAAACATCTCTAAATCTGTTACGATGCCAAGAAACATTATCAAAGACGGTGAGCTTGATGAGAACAATCTTCGCAGTATAGGCAGAGATAAAAATTGGCTTCATAAACTTTTAAAAAGCCACAACACATCTATTGAAAAAGTTTTTATTTTAACAACCGATGGACAGGATAGCTTTTATATTCAAAAAAAGGAGCAATAAATTGAAAAGCATTATATTTTCTGTAATTGTTTTTATTACAATTCTATCAATAGCCATATCTTATCAACTGCACCTTACAGGCATCACCAAAGAAATTAACGCTTATGCTGAAGAAATTACAAGCAGTATTGCTTCTCACAATTTAAACAATGCCGAAAAGAGCTTATCTGCTCTTGTGAAGCTATGGGAAAACAATTCTGCACTTTTAATGGCATTTCACGACCACACAATAATCAACAATGCTTCAACTTATGTTAAGCTTGTAGAAAAATCTTTAAATACACAGAAATACGACGAGGCTTCTTCATATCTTATACATTTCACTTCCCTGATAAATGAACTTGCCGCAGAAAACCGTCCTACCTTTGAGAATATTTTCTAAAACAACTTCATATATTTAACAGGGTGATAATATGAGAAACAAAATTGCAGGAAGTATGAATTCTATTCCTGATTTTTTCGGACTTAATTTCAGTTTTTGCAAATACTATACACCTCAAAATCCGCTTGAAGAGAAATTCACTTCCCACAGTGCATTCAGGCATACAGTTGCAAAGCATCAGGGTGTTTTTGTAGCTTTGCTCCCTGACAGCTCTAAAATATTTGCAGTAAAATTTAAACCTGGAGAAGACGAATTTCCGTTTATTGCTTTTGCTTCTGTTTGCACATATAAAGATAGCTATGTTTTTCTAGGGGTGGATATCAAAAAACAGGCGTATTTCACACCTGTTTTTTAGTTTAAATTGTGTACTTTTCTTTGTAAACATCATACTGGCTTTTGAAGTTGTTCTCACCGTCATACTTAACGTGGTTAAGATATTCGTGAGGTTCAAAGCCTTCCTTCTTCTTCTGAAGAAGACACACACCGATATTTGAGCAATGGTCGGCAATTCTTTCAAAGTGCGTGATAATGTCTGAATATACAAAGCCAAGTTCAATAGTACATTCGTTATTCTTTAGTCTTGCAATATGATGCATCTTCATCTTATATTTGAGCTTATCAATAATCTGCTCAAGTGGTTCAATCTTAATTGCAATCGCATCATCTTCTTTTTCAATTGCATCTACTGAAAGCTGTACTATTTCCTTAACCGCTTCAGAGATTACCCTGATTTCGTTTCTGGCATTTTCAGAGAAAGTAATATTTTTTTCAAATATTTCTTTAGAAGCAGTCATAAGATTACATGCATGGTCAGAAATTCTTTCAACATCACCGATAACATGCAGAAGTGTTGTTACCTCATTACTTTCATTTACTTCAAGCTTATGACCTGCAAGTTTTACAAGGTAAGAACCAAGTTTGTCTTCGTAATTATCAACAATATTTTCCTGTTCTTTAATGTATGCATCTGTTTTATCGTCATAGCTCATAAGCTTGTCAAGTGCAATGTTAACTGATTGAGCCGTAACTTTAATCATATCAACAAGAAGCTCTTTTGACTTTTCAATAGCAAAACCCGGAACAGATAAAAATCTTTCATCAAGAATTCTGAATCTGTCGTCCTCTTCAACTTTTTTGCTTTTGAATGTCCATATAGCAAGTTTTTCAATAAAATTGCAGAACGGAATTAAAATTACAGTTGATAAAACATTGAACAATGTATGGGTAATAGCAATTGAGAAAACAGTTGCATTTTCGTTCATAAAGTCGAAACCCACAATACCGTTAAGTATATAAAATGCTGCACAGATAACTACTACACCGATTACTTTTATGTACAAGCATGAAATTGCAACTCTTCTTGATTCTGTGTTACCGCTTATTGAAGAAAGAATAGGTGTGATTGTTGTACCGATGTTCTGACCTAAAATGATAGGAAGTGCAGTTGACATCGGAATAATTCCTGAAAGTGAAAGTGCCTGTAAAATACCGATTGATGCCGATGATGACTGAATGATTGCAGTAAGAAGTGTACCTGCAAGAATACCAAGCACAGGATTTTCAAACATTATAAGAATCTGCTGGAACTGTTCGTTTTCCTTAAGTCCTGACATAGCATCAGACATAGCTTCCATACCAAACATAAGTACTGCAAAGCCTAAAAGGATTGCACCTATGTTCTTTTTCTTGTCTGATTTTGAAACCATTGTCATTATAATACCAATAGCTGCAAGGACTGGTGTGAATGAGTCCGGCTTTAAAAGCTTAAGCACAAACGCCGCATCTCCTGAAATACCTGTCGTACTGAGAAGCCATGAGGTAACGGTTGTACCAACATTTGCGCCCATAATGATTGCAATAGTCTGTGAAAGACTCATAATACCTGAGTTAACAAAACCTACAAGCATAACAGTTGTTGCAGATGAGCTTTGAATTACTGCAGTAACCAAAAGTCCAAGCAAAAATCCTTTTAATCTGTTTGATGTAAGCTTTCCTAAAATTGATTCAAGTTGTCCGCCTGAAAGCTTTTTGAGTCCATCTCCCATATATTCCATACCGAAAAGGAATAATGCAAGTCCGCCTACCATTGATAAAATTGAAAAAATATCCATATTTTTCTCCTTACGACATCTTATTATAAACTGTATTTGTGAAATACATAATTATTGAATTTTTATTACAGTAATCTATAATCTCTTCGTCATTTTCCGCACCGCCACTCTGTATTATAACTGCTACAGAGGCTTCTATTGCGGCATCTATAATTTTTGTATCATTAATTGCGACATCAAAACCAATTGTACTTCCAAGTGTTTTTCCTGCCGCACCGTTTAATGCAACCTGTTGAGCTACTGCAACATTATTTTCACCAGAACCCATTGAAACAACCTGATTACCCTTTGCAACAACACAACAACTTGTTTTAAGGTGTTTCGCAGTTCTTATGGCAAGAAGCATATCGTTAATCTGTCTGTCTTCCGCAGTCTTTTCCGTAACGCAGGTTATGTCATTGCGGGTGATGGTCTTTCTGTCAAGAGACTGAACAAGTGCACCACCTGATATTGTTTTAATATCAAGTGTTCTTGCAGTTACCCACTGTGCACCGTTTAAAATTTCGTAGAAGTTAATATTTTCTGTCTGCATCAGAAGCTCAAGTGCATCTTCCTCATAAGAAGGTGCAATTACTGCTGCTAAATCCGTCTTTATAATTTCAAGTGCAACCTTTCTTGTTACAGTCTCATTCATAACTGCAACTCCGCCTGAGGCTGAATAAAACTCATATCTTATACAGTTAACATAAGCTTCGTATAAGTCTTCGCCTGTTCCAACTCCAAAAGGAAGAACCTTTCCCATAATAACAACCGCAGGTTCATCAAACTCATAAATCAACTCAACGGCATTATTTATTTTTGTAATATCTTTAAATTCAAGGTCTGTCCCTTTTATGCGTTTAAGGTTTGAAACAGTTGGCTCTATATTATTAATTTCTTTATAGTATGCCGCACTTTGTTTACTGCTTTCTCCCTGACTTAAATTTCTCACTTTCTCGTAAGTAAAATTAAGATATTTAGGGAAAAGTTCTGTACTTGCTGTTTGTCTGAGCATCTGTGTATGAAGAATTTCTTTATGCACAACATACTCCATAGCCTTTACGCCAAGTTCCATTTTTGTTGTTTTGGAAACTTCACCTTTTTCTTTTATTTCTTTCAAAACTCTGTCATAATCTCTGAAATCCACAACAACAGTTACATCGTTCACATTAGAAACTGCAGCTTTTATCAAGGATATTGCAGAAACATCATTTTTAAGGTCATAATCATTAATATTAACGCAAACAACATCAATAGGTTCAATATTATTTTCTTTTAAATCAGCAATTTGTTCAGGACTTGTTCTGTCCACAAGAATTGCCGAATATATCCAGTTCTGCATAGCTTCTGTTATAACGCCAAGCTTTGTATTGTAGCCCATGGCAGTTTCAAGCATTGTAAATTCTACGCCGTTTTCTTCAAGAAGCTCACTGTTAAGTCTTGAGCAAAGAACTTCAAAGCCCTGTTCGCTCATCTGCCTTGCAAAATCTGCAAGTTTAACAGTATCAGACACTCTGATTAACACGCGGTTTCTCATAAATTTCCCCTTTTAGTTATTTTTTCATACACAATCATTATATCATAATATGCATATATTTTCAACTGTTTTTTACACATAAAAACGGTTGTATCAAATACAACCGTTTTTGTATCATTTATTCAAATAATTTATCCAGTAATTAAAAAGCTCAGATGCAATAGGTGCTGCATTGGAACCACCTGTACCGCCGTTATACTCAAGAACAACCGCTATTGCTATCTGCGGATCTTCTGCAGGTGCAAAGCCAACAAACCATGCGTGTTCTTTTCCCTCTTTTTCATTTTCTGCAGTACCTGTTTTTCCTGCTACCTTTATTCCCCACACTCCCGCTCTTGACGCAGTGCCTTTTTCAACCGTAGAGACCATATAATCTTTAACAGTTTGTGCAGTTGTTTCACGGATTGCTCTGTTTACAACCGACCCTGAACCATTTTCCACCGTCACTCCCAGAGAATTTGTAACCTTTTTAACCAGATAAGGCGATATTACAGTACCTCCGTTGGCAATCGTGCTTGTCATCATCGCCATCTGAAGCGGTGTTACCAAAACATTTCCCTGTCCTATAGAAACAAGCGCCACCTGGTCATCAGACATTTTTTTATTGTATCCGAATTTTGAAGTGTACATAGGTAATTCAAAGTTTAAGCTTTTACCGATTCCAAATCTTTCGTAGTATGATTTTACAGTTTCCTCTCCTAATTTAACTCCAAGATTTATAAACGCCACATTACTTGAGACATTGTATGCCTGTTCAAGATTAAGTTCTCCATATGCCTTGTTTTTTGTATTAGGAAATTTTACATCATTTATTTCTATACTTCCCTCGTCATTTATTATTTCGTCTTCAAGTCCGTTTTCAAGTGCCGCCGCAAGAATAATTGTTTTTATAACGGAGCCTGGCGGATAAAGACCGCTTACTGCTCTGTTAAGAAATGGGGATTCTTCACTTTGTGAAAGATTTTCCCATCTGTCTGCAAGAGTTGCAGGTGTGCTATCAAAGGACGGTGTACTTACCATACACAAAATTTCACCTGTTTTAGGATTCATGGCAACAACTGCACCGTTTCTGTTCCCCATAAGCTCTGCCGCTTTTTTTTGCAGTTTGTGAGAAATTGTAAGCTGAACAGTATCCCCTTTTTTCGTTTCTCCGAATGCACCTGTTATACCTGCAACCTCCGAAAGTCCTGCAAGATTTTTATTATAGGTTAACTCTAGTTGGGATTTTCCGTAAACCTTTGAACTGTACCCAATTACATGTGCAAAAAGCCTTGGGTATTTATATATTCTTTCCTGATTTCCTGACTGGTCTTTTTCGCTGTATGCAAGGATTTCTCCAAATCTGTCTGTTATATCTCCGCGTAAAGTATTCTGTTCTGCTATCCATTGTCTTTGATTTGCAGGGTGATTCATATATTCTTCGCCCTTGAAAACCCCTAAAAAAGTAATATAAAGTGCAATCGACAAAAATAGCAATGCTATAAATATGAAGGCGATTATGGTTCTTGTTCCCTCTTTGTATCTTATACTGCTTTTATCAAGATTACTCTTCTTCAATGTCAATCGCCTCCATTTCGCCATTTGCTTTCTTGGTTGCACAGGCTTCCAATACGGCTATTGAAACAAAACAGCTTAAAAGTGAGCTTCCGCCGTAGCTTATAAACGGCAAAGTAATACCTGTAAGCGGAATAAGTTTTATAACACCGCCTAAAATTATAAATATCTGAAGTCCAAGCATAACACTTATACCTGTTGCAACGCATCTGTAAAACACATTGTCAATACACATAGCAATTCTTATACCGCGATACACAAGTAATAAATACAAAAGTACAACTCCCACTCCGCCAAGTATGCCGAACTCTTCACATATTGCGGCAAATATAAAATCAGAATGAACTTCAGGAATATACCAAGGGCTTCCCTGTGCAAGACCAGTACCAAACAATCCTCCTCCGGTTATTGCAAATAAGGACTGGGTAATCTGATATGCCTTGTCCATTACCTGCGACCAGGGGTCAAGCCATACGGATATTCTAACTTTTATATGTGATACAAACAACGCACCAAGACCGCCACCTGCTATTGCAAAAAGAAGGTTCATTAAAATAACTTTTATTCTTGCACCGAAAATATACATCATAAAAAGGTGCAAAAGTGCCACAAGCACCGCTGTACCCCATTCTCGCTGAAGAACAAAGAAGCCAAGAAATACGCATATAAGAACCGATACTGTTACATCTTCATTAAGATTTTTAAATCTGTATCTTTCAGGATGAGCATATCTGTCCGCAAGAAAGAGAACTACCAGCAGTTTGATTATTTCAGACGGCTGAAATGTGTAACCTGCAATAACTATCCAGTTCTTTGAACCGCCCTGTGCAGTTCCAAGTATAAGAGTAAGCAGAAACAAAGCTACTGCCGTTATATAGTAAGCATAGCCAAGTTTCTGCCATATTTCAAGTTTCTTAAACAAAATATACACCACAAGAAAAACAACAAGACTTATTAAAAGCCAGAACATTTGTTTTCTTGCAAAATCATAGTCAAGACGGCAAAGCATAATTTCGCCCACAGAGAACAACATAGACACTATAAGGAAAATGTAGTTATCCGTAATACCGCTTATTTTATTCACAACAAAATAAGCTACCATTAAGCTTACGGTAACATACGCCCCTGTTTTGATTATATCATTTCCAACACTTGAAGAATTAAGTGCTAAAAGTCCATAACCTAAAACGTTTATAAGAAGTATTAAAATCCACGGTCTTATAATTCCTCTTTTAGTCAATGTAACATCTCCTTTTGGTTGAGTATATCACATTTGAGCTTTTTTATCAATTGTTTGTTGTTATTTTTATTTTATCCGCACCAAGATTTGTCTGAGATACCACTATTTCAGTAATTTTTGCAATCTCTGTGTTAAGCAGTTCATCTTTAAAAACATCTACAACAACACCATTTTCATTATAAGTTACAACAACATCTTCAAACCCTTTATTTTTAATCATAACCTCTATATCTGCCTCTATACGGATAAAATCTGCAATTGCGGTCATTTTTTTCTCTGCCTCACTTTTAGCATCAGCAGTTGTTTCTTCAGCTTTTATAATTTCCTCAAGTACAGATTTAGCCTTGTCTCTTGCTTCTTCTCTTTGAAGTTTAATTGTTTCTGTTTTGTCCGTTTCCACAGGTGTTGTGGTGCTAACATATTCTGCTTTTCCCAGAATTTTTGCAGTCTCATTTTTTTTGCTGTAGTTTGCATACCCTGTTAGGCACAATAACATAACCATAACAAACAACATAAACTTTTTCTTTTTGAATAAACTGAAATTATTTTTCTTATCTTTCACCTTGCGCCACCTCTATTTTATTTAATGATACATTTGTTGCCGCTTTAACATATTTTTTAAGCAACGCTTTCATAGAATCACTTTCAGCACCAGTTGCTGTTACAAATATACCTGCAATTTCAGGATTAGTCCTTGAAAGCACATAGGGTTCTTCCCTGCTGCTCTTTCCCATTGTTTTAACCTGAACCTCATTTTCATCAGGAGAATTTCTGTAATCATAAGCAATATTGTTTACTCCTGAATTTTCGTAAGATATATAAACAAAAACCCTTCCTGCTCCCTTAACGTTTGAAAGTATTTTTTCAAGCTTTTTCTCGTCAATATATGTTACCTGACTATACTCCGTGACCGGTTCTTCCTTTTCTTTCACACCAAAGGATGCTACATAAAAAATCACCGCCAACACAAGTAAAACAACAATTTTTTTATTGCTCAGGATTTTTCTTACCAGTTCGTTACTCTTTATACTCAACAATTATATTTTCCCTCTCCCCTTTGCAAACTGTTAAAGCAACATCTTTAATTTCCTCCTTTTCAATCCCCTTTTCTGAAATTATTTTTATCTTTGACAATTTTTTACCGTCATCTGTTATAAATACCTGAAATGACTTTGAAAACCTTTTTTCAAGCTCTTGCCTTACATTTTCTTCCAGAATCTTCGCTCCCTGCTTTAGTGCTACACTTTGTGCCTCCTGAACTGAAAATGTTTCTGAAAGGTACCTGTCCGATAACGTAAAATCTATATCTGCCCCTGCAACCGTTGCTATAACAACCGCTACGGAAATAATACCGCAAACAGCTTTTGAATATTTTGTGTATGTACTTTCAGGAATAAGCATTACCAAAATATTAAGGACTATCACACAAACAGAAATTGTAAAAAATATTTTTGTCATAGCTTCTCCTTTTAAATATAATTACCTGTTATCATAAGGACACCTACACATCCTAAAATCAACAATAGTCCTGATGCAAATACTGCAAAAATATATGTTACACATTCACATATACCTTCAGATGCTTTTATTATTTCTGGTGGTGAAACAGGCTCAAGTATTACAATACACATTTTAAGCCCCCATCTAAGTGCCAACAATTTAACAAGAGGCACCGCTCCGTAAAGCACAACAATAACTATACCTGAAACTCCCACAACAGAGCTAACGCCCTTTAAAACGGCACCTATTGTTTCCATAGATTCTGCCACAACTCCTCCAACTACAGGAAGTGCAGTCCCCACTGCCATTTTTGCCGCTTTCCTTATTGTTAAATCTATTCCTGAACCTGCCATAGAATAAATTCCCAGAATTCCTGTTGTTATTGAAAGAATAAAACCCAGTATCCACTTAACAACGCTTCTTAAATTAGTTGCCAGTGCAGTTATTTTTATTCTTCCTGAAAAATTGTCTGCAATTGAAACTATTGCAGAAGATGTTATAAGAGGCAAAAGTATTTTTTCAAAAATTTCAAGGAACAGGTTTATCATAACCATTACGGAAGAATTCATAAGAAGTCCTGTTATTGCTTCACCCTTTGCATATGTAATTCCTATAAGCACTGAAAAAAGTGCTTTTGCAGTTGTACTTATATACTCCATATATTCCCACACAGGCTTTGTTATGTCGTTATAAAGACTGCAAAGAAGCCCTGCGAAAATACAATAACACACACACTTTGCCACTTCCTTGTTTTTATTTCCTGCAAGTTCATTTCCTACTCCAAGCCCCGTTATAAAGCCACATACAATAAGCATAAAAAACATTTTCAGGTACGCATTAAACTCAGCTGTAAACATAAGCAGCAGCTTCTTTACTATATTTACTGTATCAAAGCCTTTTCCGTTTAAAATATTTGTCTGTATTTCCTCAAGTGAAAAATTATCAAATATTTCAAGGTCGTAGTCTATAAGTTTTTCAAGATTATATTGCTCTGCATATTCAATCAGAGAATTTGCCGATACCGAAAATGGTATTATAAGCAACAGAATTGTTATAACAAAAATTCTCATTTTAAACTACCATTCCAGACAGAAGTGATATAAGTTCTTTAAACACAGGTAAGGATGATGCTGTAATTATAAGCTTCCCTACCATTTCAATTTTAACCGCTACCGCACTTTCACCTGCATCTCTGCAAAGGGAGGCGGTAAACTCCGATATGTATGAAATTGCTATTATTTTGAAAACAATTTTCAGATACTCGCTTTTTATTCCGCTTATATTACAAAGCTGTAAAATATAATCATATACCGTTGTGCTTAAAGACAAAGCAAATGTAAATAACAAAACTGTAGCAATAAGAACTACCTGAATTGCAAATTCTGGCTTTGTTTGCTTAAGTATTGCAGAAATTGTTATTATCGCAAAAGCAAGTCCTGATATTTTTAAAATTTCCATCTAAAACCCAAAAGTTGATTTAATAGTATCAAACAACACTTTTATTTCTCCTATTACCATCATAAGAACAATTATTAATCCGGCAAGAGATGTTAGCATTGCCTGTTCATCTCTTCCGGACTTTATAAGCACCTGATTAAGCACTGCTACAAGAATTCCTATGGCGGCAATTTTAAATATTAATTCTACCTCCATATTCCCTCCTACAACATAAATATGCAAACAAGCACCGTAAATGCCATTATAATTTTCCTGTTTTGATTTACTGTAATTTTAATAAATTCTTCCTGTTCTCTTTCAACAGTTTTCAATTTCAAAATCGTACTGTTTAGCTTATCTTTTTCTGTATTTGAATCAAACATTCCTGCCTGTGAAAAATATTCATAAAGTATGTCATAAACTTTTCCCTTAATTTTTACATCAACACTTAAGAATGCCTCCTTTGCAGAAGCTTTGTTTATGATTTTTTCTGCGATTGCTTCTATGTATTCTCTTGAGTCTGCGCCATAAGCGGCACTGTTTTTCAAGGTTTCCCCAAGAAAATTATGCTCAAAAAATATCTCGCCTGACATATATTCAAAAACACTTATAAGTCCTTTTGTAAACTTGTTTTCATTTTTATGATTTTTGGTATATTCCAAAGAAATCATAAACCCTGCCATAAATACGAAAACAACACTTATCAGTTTAGACATACTATTTCTTTCACTTCTTTTTCATCAGACATAATCAACGCAGTATCAAAAATCGAATAAACATCTCTTATTTTTTCACGCACATCTTTTATATCTCTGCCGTGAACAGTTGTTATTATCTCAACTCCTGAATTTACTGCATTTTTCACACAGGCAAGTTCTTTTTCAGGTTGAATTTCATCAAACACCACCAATTTGGGATTCATTGTTCTTATCACCATCTCTACACCCTTGCTTTTTTCGCAGCCTGTCATAATATCGCACTTTCCTTTTACATCAAACACAGTTCTTTGATTATAAACAGGGAAAAGCTCTCCTCTTTCATCAACAACAGAAACATTCTTTTCTTTAGATATTTTCCTTGCAATGTCTCTTAAAAGAGTAGTTTTGCCACATCCCGGCGGTCCGATTATCAAAGTATTTCCTTTGATTTTTTCTAAAAGCTCATCATTACAAACTGAAAAATCGTTGGCAACTCTGAAATTTATAGCATTAACATCAGTTATATTTATAATCTCACCGTTTTCAATTACACATCGTCCGCAAAATCCCACTCTTGAGCCATCCTCAATAGTTATGTATCCTTTTTCAATTTCTTTTTTCAGTGCATAAACAGAATTGCTCATCACTCTTTTAAAAAGATTGTTTATATAAGCTCCATCTGCAATTATGTCAAGCACCGTTTCACCATTGTTTGTATAAACTATTATTTTACGCCCAAGTCTTATCCTTATTTCAAATATTATACCTTTAATACTTTCAAGTTTTCTTTTTGTTTCATCATCAAAATAACTTCTGTACATTTTTTCACCTCATTTGTTTTTTATACATAATATTAAAGGTTGTACAAAAATAGAACTGAAAATACTTTTCAGTTCTGCTTATGAAAACTTTTAGTTTTTATCATATTATAAGTGATGAGCGTATCTGTGTTTAAATTTTCTTTATGCATATCAACTGCATTTACACTAAGATTATTATAAGTTGTATAATAATATATTCCTTTATCGGTGTTACAGCAGGAGGTGTAATTTGTTATCTCTGTTCCGTAATCTGAAAAAGAACATCCTCTTTGCTGATACACGCTGTATAAAATATGAAACATCTGATTAACAGCTTCAGTTTCATTTTCTCCGCACATAGAATTAAGCTTCACAAAACTTGCACGAACAAATCTTGACATTGAAGAAAGGTCACCTGGAAGACCTATTGTGCCCATTCCTCTGCTGTATGGCTTCAAGTCAAGTTTTTCTGAAAAAGTATTATACGGCTCTTTTGCAGACACTCGCAGATAATTATTCAAATTAAAAAGTTGCTTTTCAAAATCAGGACTGTTTGTTAGAACTCCCAGCGGATTATCATAACAGAAAAAGCCTTTTTCCGTTTGTTCAACGGTTACCGACTCTTCTTTATCGGCTATCATCCAGTGCAAAGGCGTAGGCTCAAATTCCTGACTAAATGCCTCTTTTGTAATATTTGCGTTTTTCAGTTTTTGCTTTACTTGGCGAACACTGTCACAATCTACAAGTATCCACGGAATAAGCTCAAAAGAAGATATGTTGTCTTTGTCATATTTTTTAGGTGTGTATTTTGCAAATCCTGGAAAATTAAGTGCAGCAACACTTACACCCTTTTCGTTTGTTGCCTCAAAATACAAAGGATATTTATTTACCACCTTTGCCATTCCTATCATAGCAAAATGACTATCAGTTTCCTCTCCGTTTGTGAATGAAAATTTATAATTCCTCGGACAAATAGTTATCTGCTCGGAAAATGTATATTCATAATCAAAATTTCTGCCAAAATAATTATATTTCTTTTTAAAATTAACTGCTGTGCACATATCTTCTCTTCTTTCCTTTTTGTTTATTTTATGCCTTTATCGTTCTTTTACTCTATCAAATTATTGTCAATAAAAATATTACAATATATTTTTATTGACAATAACACAATTTTACAGTATGATTAATCATACAAATCATACCGAGGAGGAAGAAAAATGAATATACACGACGGAAAATATGCATGGATGGTCAAAATTGGCGAAAAAGGACAGTTTGTTATTCCAAAAGAAGCAAGAAATATGTTTGATTTTCAACCTGGAGACGAGATTTTGGTTCTCGGTGACACCCAGCGAGGAATAGCAATTCTTCCCAAAGCAAAACAACAGGAAACCATCAAACAAATTTTTTCTGAAATAGAGGACTAAAATATGAGCAAAATTGTTTTCTTCAACATTCCTGCTCACGGACACACCAACCCAACCTTGGGTGTTGTTCGTGAATTAGTTTCTCGTGGACACGAGGTTTGGTATTATTCATATAACATTATGCGTGAAAAAATCCAGTCTGCAGGTGCAACATTTGTATCCTGCGATGATTATGATACGGAACAAAAACTGAGCGCCAAAGATGCTACCCGTGTAGGAAAAGACCTGGCATTCTCCACAAAGATACTCGTAGATACCACATTGGCTCTTGATGACAAGGTTTGCAGGGAAATGGCAGAGCTTAAACCTGACTTAATTGTGGCAGATTCTATGGCACTGTGGGGAAAAGCAGTTGCTTTAAAGCTTGGTATTCCTTTTGTTTGTTCAACAACAACCTTTGCCTTTAATCAGCACTCGGCAAAGATTATGAAGCAAGGCATTGGAGATTTATTTAAAATGCTTTTTTCTATGCCAAAGGCATCTAGACAAGTCAAACGTCTAAAGAATAATGGGTATCCCATAAATAATATTCTTGATATTATCGCAAGTGATGAAAATACTCACACTATTGTTTATACCTCTCCCCTGTTTCAACCATGCTCTGAAACATTTTCGGAAAAGTTCGCATTTGTCGGACCTTCAATTGGTCCTGCAACCGAGGAAGTTGAAAAAAAGAGGGATAAACTGATTTATATATCTATGGGAACTGTCAATAACAATATGATGCCCTTTTACAAAAGTTGTATATCTGCCTTGAAAAATACTGACTATCAGGTTATAATGTCTGTAGGCAGTTTGGTATCTATTAAAGACTTTGGAAAGCCTCCTGAAAACATATCTGTTTACTCTCATGTTGACCAGATTGCAGTTCTTAAGAAAGCTGATGTGTTTGTATCACACTGCGGAATGAACAGTGCAAGTGAAAGCTTATACTTTGAAGTTCCTATCGTAATGCTACCGCAAACATCGGAGCAAATAGGTATTGCCGAGCAAATTTTAAGACTTGGTGCAGGTATTAAGCCTGACAAAATGAACGGTGCATCTGTTTTAAATGCCATAAATGAAATATTAAGCGACAACGCGTATAAAGAAAACGCAAAAAAGATTGCAGAAAGCTTTAAAAACTCTTCTGGTGCAAAAGGTGCAGCAGATAAAATTATAAAGGTTTGTAATATGAACGAATAGTGGATTGTTTAATTCATATTACTTCTTTATACTTAAATTGTGGAGGTATGTGTTATGAATTTAAGTAAAAACGGAAAACTCCTTTGCGATTTAAGAAAAGCCAAAGGAATGACACAAAAAGAGGTTGCAGATATTCTTGGCATTGTGCCAAAAACTGTTTCAAAATGGGAAACAGGACGCGGCTTCCCAGATGTGTCAATGGTATCAAAATTAGCCGATATTCTTGGCGTTAGCGAAAAAACACTTTTGTCGGGCGACCTTAATCAAAACAAGGAGGAAACAGGAAATATGAAAAGAACAAAATTTTATGTGTGTCCTCATTGCGGAAGCTTTATGCAAGGTGTTGGAAGCAGTTCTGTTATATGTTGTGGCAAACAGCTTGAAAGTTTAAAAATAAATATCCCTGATGATGAACACATCATAAAAGTTTCTGAAATTGAAGACGATTTTTATATTGAACTTAATCACGAAATGACAAAGGAACATTATATCGGTTTTGTAGCCTATGTAAGGTTCGACAGAGTGCTTAACATAAAGTTATATCCTGAGCAGGATGCAACTGTAAGATTTCCTAAAATGTATGGAGGCAAAATTTATTATTATTGCAACAAGCATGGATTGTTTGAATTTAAAACACAGAGGTAAACCAAATGAAAAAAATATTATGTATTATATCTGCTATTATTTGCATCTTTCTTACTTCCTGTGGGAACGATAGCAGTATAGTCGTTATAGGCGGAGCAGATGGACCAACTGCAATAATAGTCAGCGAAAAAGGAGAAAAAAACATGTATCAACAAATCACTGCAGAAGAAGCCAAAAAGATAATGGACTCAGGCGTGGAACATATCATTTTAGATACAAGAGAACAGGACGAATTTGACGAGGGACATATAAAAGGTGCAAACCTGATTCCCTATACCGAAATTGAAAGCAATGCAGAAGAAATGCTTCCTGATAAGGACAAGCTTATTCTTGTTTATTGCAGATCAGGCAGACGAAGCAAAATCTCAGCCGAAAGCCTTGCCAACCTTGGCTACACCAATGTAAAAGAATTCGGCGGAATTATCGACTGGCCATATGAGGTAATAAAATGAAAAAGAAAATATTAATATCTGTTATTGAAGTAGTTTTAAGCACTGCTTTGCTTGTTGTAAGTGCTATTCTCACAGAAGAGAAACTCGTAAATCCTGAAACTTCAATAATTCTTATGACAGTTTCTGTAATTTTAGTTCTGGTTGCCGTTTTCTGTGCCTGCAAGGTTGACTATAACACAGGCGTTTACGAGTGCAGAAAATGCGGACACACCTTTAAACCAACATTTAAGGCGTATATATGGGGTGCACACACATTAACTACAAGATGCCTTAAATGCCCCAAGTGTAAAGAAAAATCCTGGTGCAGAAGAAAAATGGCACAATAAATGTATTGCCTAAAACTGTTTCATAAAAAACACCTTAACTTTTTTCAAAGTTAAGGTGTTTTTTTGGCGGAGATATATAAGCTTGAACCCCATCGGCGGCAAAACTAACCTACCGGATTTCGAGCTGTTAGAGAGTCTTTTT
>JAZSLZ010000031.1:0-4649 GCA_045535635.1 Clostridia bacterium | reverse complement strand
GTTGAAGAACTTCCAAAAACAATCAGTGGTAAGATAAGAAGAGTAGAAATCCGTAAAAATGATCAGGAAAAGATGAGTAAATAATTTTAAGGAGTGTCTCTTTAAACGAGGCACTCCTTTGTTGTTATTTTGAAAATTCGTTTTCCTTTATGTAGTTAATAAAGGCTTTAAGACTTTTGGACATCCATTTGTTTTTATGGTATATAAGCTGCTTCCAGATGTCAACATTTATGTCGCATACATCAAGATAACATAGCTGACCTGCATCTACCAAAGGCTTTGTTACGAAGTCTGGAAGAAAGGAAATCATATTTCCCTGAGCGATAAGTGCGGTTATCATATCCGTTCTGCCGATTTCAAGAATAGGAGAAATTTCAAGAGATTTTTTTGCAAGTTCTTTATCCAAAACTTTTCTGTAGCCCTGACCGTGTTCTGTTAAGACAAAAGGCTTATCCAAAAGATCTTTTATTGACAAATTTTTAGCTTTAGAAAGTTCAGAATGGGAATTCGCAACAAAATGCATAGGAATCTGATCTTCTTTTGCGATGATATAATCCTTGTTATATGTGTGTCCGTCAAGAGTAATAATAACATCTGCCTCGTTGTGGTCTAACATATCAAACATAACTAAAGTATCTGCTGTAGTGAATTTAATAGATATATCAGGGAATTTCTTGTGAAAAGTCAGGTAATTGTCTGTAATAATAGAATCACACAGAGAATCAGGTGCAACAATGTGAATATGACCTGTAAATTCATCTTTTTCAAGATTTTCTCTGAATTCATCAGTTAAGGCACAAATCTGATGTGCATAAGAAACAAGCTCGTGGCCTCGTCTGGTTAATGTTATAGTATGATTTATTCTTTCAAACAAAAGACATCCAAGCTCATCTTCAAGTTGCTTTATCTGAAAGGATATTGTTGATTGTGAGTAGCCAAGCTGTTCTGCCGCTTTTGTGAAGCTGCCAAGCTCTGCTACATGTATAAAGGTTATTAAGTTGCGTAATTCCATTGTGTATTTCCTTTCATCGAAAAAATAGATAATAAACATCAAAGCTATTCGTTTGACTAATGATGAAACATATTATATACTATGTTATAGAAAAAAGCAAGAGCTGTGATTTTAAAAAAAGTGAGTTTTTTTATGAAAGGTGATAGGAAATGATAGTAGATGTAAGTAAGAAAATATTGATAGTGGGACTTGGCTTATTAGGTGGAAGCTATGCAAGAGTGCTGAAAAGATTTGGATTTCACATAAGTGCAATAACCAAAGATGAAAGCTCGATAGATTTTGCATTAAATGAAGGAATAATTGATGAGGGAACAACAGAAATAGATGCAAAAATTATAGGTGAAGCAGAGCTTGTAATATTTGCACTTTATCCTCATGTGTTCGTTGAATGGGTTGAAAAAAATCAACATCTGTTTAAAAGCGGTGCTATTATAACAGATGTAACCGGTGTTAAAGGAAGCATAGTATATAAGATACAGAAGATGCTAAGAGCTGATGTAGAATTCATAGCGGCACATCCAATGGCAGGAAGAGAGGTTTCAGGGGTGGAAAACAGTACCGACAAAATGTTTGCAGGAGCTAATTATATAGTTACTCCAACAGAGAATAACACACCTGAAGCAATAAACACCTGTCTGGAGCTTGGCAGACTTTTAGGTTTTTCCAATGTAACCACCTTGTCTCCGGAAGAACATGATGAGATGATAGGATTCCTTTCGCAGCTAACACACTGTATTGCAATTACACTTATGACTTGTAATGACAAAGAAAATATGGAAAAATTCACGGGTGATTCATTCAGGGACCTTACTCGTATTGCCCGAATAAATGATTTGATGTGGAGCGAATTGTTTGTAGCAAATAAAGAAGCACTTTTAAAGCAAATGAATATGTTTATGGATAAATTTACTCAACTCAAAGCAATGATTGAAACGGAAAACATAGATGAAATGAGAAAAATGATGCGTCATTCTACAGAAAGAAGAGCATTGTTTGATAAAAAATAGGGTGAAAACAAAAACATCCGTCGGCTACTTAATGGCCGACGGATGTTTGCTATCGACAAATTTTTTCTGCAACTGCAGTAAAGATTATTTTATCTGTTTTTTTGTTTTTGGCAAGGAGCTTAAATGTATCGTTTTCTTCTGTTGTGAAAACATCAAACTCATCACCACAAGCAATTTCAGAAACATATCTGATAGTTAGCTTTGTATTTTTTAATGTTTCTTTGTAAGTTTCAGGAATGTAATCATAAACAATATCAGGGTAGAAAGTGTTATTCATATGATTATTTCTGTCAATGTGTGAATAATAAACCTTTCTTGTATCAATGCAGGTCATATTTTCTTCTGCGAAATTCATATCAGGTGAAGAGATTTCAAAAATATCGGTTGTGTCAACCGGAATACCGCCAAGCTCATCAAGGGCAGATGGTCTTAAAATTCTTCTTTTTTCAAAATTGATTATAACCCATTCAGAACAACAACGGGCAAGAACTTTGCCGTCCTTTTTGATTTCATAGTCTCTTAAAAATGACGCACCACGGCAACCTCTTGGCTTTGCAGAAACAGAAATATTGTCATAAACACCTATTTCTTCATAAACCTCAAGTGCCATTTTTGTCAGTACAAATGCAATGTTATTTTCTCTTAAAACATCATAAGTAAGACCTGTACTGTCGCAATCGTCACCTGCGCCTTTTTGAAAGAGTCTGAAAAGTGATGAAATCCTTGCGTGTGCATTGGGATGCACATCGTAGCTTTCTATTTTTGTGTTAAACGTAACAGACATTAAAATACCTCCTGTCTGAATAAGTATTTTAGCACAAAACCACTTATATTGCAATAAAAAAGTGTTGCGAATGGGGAAAAAGTATGATATAATGATTTGAATTATAATAGTAAAAATAAGGTTGGTATTTTATGATAGAAAGACTACAGAAATTCCTTGCTTCCTGCGGAGTGGCGTCAAGGCGTAAATGCGAAGAAATAATCGAAGAGGGAAGAGTTAAAGTAAACGGAAAAATTGCACAGCTTGGAGATAAGGTTGATGACAAAAATGACCTTGTTGAGCTTGATGGCAAAAAAGTTGAAAAGTCTCAGGAAAAATATTATATAATGCTTAATAAACCGCGTGGTATTGTAGCTACTGCAAAAGATGAAAAAGGCAGGGAAAATGTGGTTGATTTAATCAGAAAAGACCTTGATGTGCGTGTTTTCCCTGTGGGAAGACTTGATATAGACACAGAAGGACTTCTTCTTCTTACAACAGACGGAGAATTTGCCAATAAAATAACTCATCCGTCCAATAAAGTAACAAAAACATATCTTGCAAGAGTAAAAGGCGGATTTGTAGAAAAAGAAGCTCTTTTCACATTAAGAAAAGGTGTTAAGCTTGAAGATGGTGTTACAAAACCTGCAAAGGTAGAAATAAAAGAGTTCTATCCTGATAAAACAACACTCCTTGAAATAACGATTTCAGAAGGAAAGAACAGACAGGTAAGAAGAATGTGCGAAGCAGTGGGACATCCTGTGTGTGATCTTATGAGAACCTCAATAGGAGAGGTTAAGCTTGGTAATCTTCCATACGGAAAATGGAGATACCTTAATCAGGAAGAAGTAAAAAGGTTGATGAAATAATGAACGATATTTTAAAAAATATTGAACTTAATATGTTTTCCTTCAGCAAGGGACAGAAAAAAATAGCAGAATTTATAACAGGTCAGTACAACAAGGCTGTTTTTATGACGGCGGCGAAAATTGCAGAAGAAACAGGAGTAAGTGAGTCAACAGTTGTGCGTTTTGCAAATGCTCTTGGCTTTGACGGATTCCCTGAGTTTCAACAGGCACTTCAGGACTCGGTTAAAGGTAAGCTTACTGCAATTCAAAGACTTGAACAGACATTGCAGCATTTAGAAAGTAAAGATATGTTGTCTTTGGTTATGAATTCTGACATTAACAGACTTAAATCTGCCTATGAGCAGATGGATAAAGAGGTTTTTGAAAAAGCGGTTCGTGCTATTTCTTCTGCGAAAAAAATATATATAATCGGTGTAAGAAGTGCAAGTGCTCTGGCATCTTTTTTAGGATTTTATCTTAATCTTCTTTTCGACGATGTAAGAATTATAAGCACAACAAGCGTCAGTGAAGTGTTTGAACAGATTATGAGAATAGGAGAGGACGATGTTTTAATAGGCATTTCTTTCCCACGTTATTCAAATAGAACGGTTAAAGCACTTCAATATGCAAAATCAAAGAATGCAACTGTGCTTTCCATAACCGATTCAAAAGTTTCACCGCTTACTGAGTTCAGTGATGTTTCTTTATTAGCAGAAAGCGGAATGGTTTCTTTCGTAGATTCACTTGTTGCACCACTTAGCATTATAAATGCGCTTATAGTTGCATTGGGAATGGATAAAAAAACAGAAATTACTGATACATTTGACAGACTTGAAGAAATATGGAAAGAATATAATGTGTATAAATAATATGGGAAAATATGATGTTATAGTTATCGGCGGCGGACCTGCAGGAATGATGGCGGCAGGGACAGCGGCAGAAAGAGGCAAAAGAGTTCTGCTACTTGAAAAAAATGATATGCTCGGCAAAAAACTGAGGATAACCGGTAAGGGCAGATG
>JAZSLZ010000060.1:0-10721 GCA_045535635.1 Clostridia bacterium | reverse complement strand
TAGTACTTTATTATTTTGATTTAGAAAAAGTATGATACAGGCTGTAAATAATATAGATAACATTATCATGCATATTTTCCTGTTATTCTTTTTTTGTCTTTTTGACAGCGGATGATTTTTATCTTCAACAGGTGCAAATTTCAAGATGATGATAGCTGATACAATTTCTGAAAAAACAACTATCACTGTATTAACATTGAATAAGTTAAATATTAGATTTATACAAAAGGTAAAAAACAGAATTAAAAAACACCTGAAATGAGTTTGAGCATGATAACCACCACTATAGGTTCTTAAAAGCATAAAGGGTAAAAGGAACAGTATAGTTTCCCAAAAAGTTCCTAATAAAATAGCTAGTACTGTTATTATCAGAACACTAACTGCTGTAGATAACAGAATTTCTAGTCCATAAGCAATTATCTCTCTTTTTTCGCTATCTGTAATATCATTTATTGAGCAAATTTTGTTTGCTAAATTATCTGCTAAATTTTTCATATATATCTCCTTTTCCACATATTAACATATTATTTGCAGCAAAAAAACACCCAGGGAGAAACTGGGCGTTTTTGGGGAGAAACTAGGCATTTTAATCTAGAAAAAGCATTAATTCAGCATTAAACTTGCCATCTTTCACAGAATATTTTATTGTTCCATTATATTTTTTGTTCCTATACCATGCTCATTTTTATTACTTTTTGTTGTAACAAGGGAATTTTTTCCATACTTAATTTTATCTGCAGTTGGATTTTCAATATTGCAGAGCAAATATTTTCCGTTATACTTTACAGATATATCTATTTTCTTTTCCCTGTTATTGATTTTATCACAGGCTTCTATTGCATTGTCTAAAAGGTTTCCGAAAATTATACATTCATCAACACTGTCCATTGGTAAATTTTCAGGCACAGTTATGTTTGTTGAAACCTTTATACCTTTATTCTTTGCAATATGTATTTTTGAGCTTAAAACAGTATCAAGACTTATATTGCCTGTATTTATACTGTTATCATCAACATCTTTAATAACATTTAAGTCTATAAGATATTGTTTAGCATTCTGTGCTTCATTATAATAGAGCATTTTATAAAGCACTTGTAAATGATTTATAAAATCATGCTTTATTGATTTTATATTTTCTGCTTGTTCTGCTTCAATTTTTGAATAATCTGCCTGATTATTTATTTGTTCTCCTAAAAGCTGATTATCTCCCGATAAACTAATAATTTTATCAAAAAGATAGAACACTAATAAAGTTGTATACATAATTGCTGCAATTGCCAGCAAGACAGGTACTGACAGATTTCTCTCTATATCATAAACGAAAGATACAAATACAAATAAGAAAATTAAATTAACGATAGGTATAGTAAGTAAGGAAAGCCAATAATTAAGGTATAGTTTTCGTTCATCTTTATTTGAAAATATACTTACTATTTTAATACTCCAAAGTACAATTATTTTGGATATTACTGTTCCTAATATCCTTTGGATATTGTTATCATCCAAAACAGTTGTTACTGTTGCATTTCCAATTAGCATAATCAACAATGCTATTATCTCAGATATTAATATAATAGTCATATATCCAATAGTTAAAAAGAACCTTTTTCTTATAGTTCCAGAAAAGAAACAGGAAGCAATAAAATATATTAAAACCGTTACAATTCCCATAGCTACTCTTGAACTCACAAAATGATTGTTCATTACAACCAATACGAAAAATAATATTGCTGAAATGCCTTTATTAAATAGACCATTATATTTTCGCTTGAGGAAATATCCGTAAAACATAAATGTTATTATCATTTCAAAAATGATCGCTGCAACATCCAAAACTGTATAAATCATTCTGTTATCCCCCTGTTAACAAAGTTTATAAATGTATTTCTAAAAGATTTTTTTCTGCTTTTACTCACAGGGATTATTATATTTCCTGTTAACAGAAGTTCATCATTCCTTATAGTTTCAATATAATTTAAGTTTACATAAAAAGATTTATGCGGAGAGCAAAAGCTTTCTTTTTCTATAACAGAAGCATACTTCTTTAATGCACCACTAAATTCGTACATTCTATCGAAGGTATAAATTTTAATTTTTTTATTATCGCTTTCAAAATAGAGTATTTTTTTATACTCAAGTTTAACGATTTCGTCTCCGGTTTTAAAACTAAAATAAACATTTATTTTGTTTGCATATTTATAAGCTTCTTTCATATCATCTGCAAATATATTATATTCTATCGGCTTTACCCAGAAATTTTTAGGAGCACATTTGAAACAATCTATGGCATATTTCGTATGGCTTGTCAGAAAGAATATAGTTACTGTTTTATCAATTTCTCTTATGCGGTTTGCCGTTTCAACCCCATTCATCTGTTTGAGTTCAATATCCATAATAACTACATCATATTTATACTTTTCTTTTTTGTATACTTCTAGTATTTCTTCTCCGCTGTTAAAAATGTCATAAGAAACATCAAATTTTTCACCGAATTTATTTATACAATTTTCTATTTCTTTTATACATTGTATCTCATCATCACAAACTGCTATTTTTAACATTTCATCACCTCGCTGTGTATATATTTTATTTCAATAGAGAAAAAATGTCAATAAATATCCCTGCAAGTTTTTATACAAAAAAACTCCTGAGCGGTTGCTCAGGATTTTTTTGATTATTTCCAGTTTTTAATGTTTTCGTTTACAAAGTCGTCATCGTGAAGGTGTGGGTATGCATCATGAACTCTTGTGATTTCATCTGCCTGACCTTCTGACATAACTTCTTCAGGGTTAAGGCACCAGATACCTTTCATAAGGCCCTGTCTTCTTAATGTTTCGTGAACACCTGGGATACATCCTTCAAAGCCGTGTGATGGATCAAAGAATGCTGCGTTTGCATCAGTTACCTGAGCTGCAAGTGTGAGAAGAGAAGCGTCAATCTTATCCTGCTTTTTAGCTTCCATAAGCATTTCAAACATTTCAACAACTTTCTTTGTCCAGAGTGTCCAATGTCCAAGAAGTCCGCCACAGAAACCATTTTTAATCTTTTCACCGTTTTCTGCAGTGAATTCATAGTTTGTTAAAAGGTCAACTACGATATTATCATCGTTTCCCGTGTAAAGTGTAATATCATCTTTTCTGCTTGAGAATGATACTGCTCTTACAACATCAAGTGTCTGGTATCTGTTGAATGATGCACATTTGATAGCAACAACATTTTCAACTTCAGCAACCTGCTGCCAGTAGTTGTATGTAAATGGTCTGCCACCGCATTTTTCCTGAAGATAGAAGCCGATTACAGGCATTTCTGCTGCAACTGCTTTTGTTCTTTCGATTAAGTATTCTTCAGGTCTGTCATTAAGTCCGCCCGGGCTTAAAAGAACTGCATCGTAACCAAGAGATTTAGCAAGTTTTGCTTCTGCAACTGCCTGTTCGATAGGACCGCAAACACCTGCAACTCTTACGATAACTTTACCTGTTTTTTCTTCATACATATCAATTTCATCTTTAACAATTTTTAAAATTGTTTCAAAGAGATTGAATTCAGGTTTTCTGATTTCAAACTGTGTTGTGTGTACTGCTGTTGCGATACCGCCAACACCACAGTCTAAATAGTATTTCATTAAGAGTCTCTGTCCTGCTTCATCAAACTGTCTGTTTTCGTCAAGTGCTAAAGGTGTTGCAGGAATAACTGTACCTTTTTTAAGGATTTCAAGAGCTTTTGTATGTCTGTCCATTAATATGACCCCTTTCTTTCTTCAAAGTGAGTTGGCTTTCCAAGTCCTCTTCCGCCGTCTAATAACCATTCTGCCTGCCATCTGATAAGTTCATTTGCAGAAACTGAAGGATATCCGAATACTTCCATACATTTACTTGCATCGTTTAAGTAAGCATCATTACCTTCTTCGCCTTCAAATGTAGCTTCTTTACCAAGATATTCTGCAAGCTGTTTAGCTGTTTTCTTGATTGAAAGAATTTCAGGGCCTGTAATGTTAAGTGTGTATACAGGTGAATCTGCAAGGAGGATACCTCTTAATGCATATTCATTTGCACTTCCCTGCCAGATGCAGTTAAGGCATGGTGTTTCAACTCTGATTGGGTTGCCGTTTAAGATATTGTTTGCCATATCATAAAGAACGCCATATCTTAAATCAACTGCAAAGTTAAGTCTGTACATAAAGATTTTTGTGCCATAAGTATTTGCAGCATATTCAAATGCTCTTTCTCTTGCAAGAACGCTCATTGGGTATTCACCAATAGGTCCAACCTTATCTTTTTCTGTGCATCCGCCTGATGATAATGGAACGATTGGGTAAATATTACCTGATGAGAATACTACGATTCTTGATTTCTTGAATTTTTCTGCAACGAATGCAGGAAGTGTTGAGTTAAGTGACCATGTCTTCCATTCTTCGCCGTCTGTACCGAATTTTCTTCCTGCCATATAAATAACATTTTCTACTTCAGGAAGTGCATTAAGCTGTTCTAAGTTTAAAAGGTCACAAGCGATAATTTCAACACCTTCGCTCTTTAAGTAGTTAACTGCATATTCATCAGAAAATCTTGATACTGCAATAACTCTTTTTTCAATACCTGCAGCTTTGATTGCATTTTTTGCTAAAACGCAAAGGGTGTAACCCATTTTTCCACCTGCGCCAAGTACTAAGATGTCACCTTCGATTTTCTTCATGTCCTCAATAAGTGCCTGAGACGGTGTTGTCAAAAGTTCGTTTAATTTTTCTTCTGTCCACATAATTTTCATTCTCCTTCCAATAATTTAAGATATTCTTGTTTTGTCATTGTTGGTTTAAAACTATCTTTTATTTTTTTACCTAATCTGCAATCATTCTCTAAAAGTCTGATTGCAGTTACAGCCATAATTTTTGCAGGGAGAAGATATGCAATATCTTCATCTGCCGCTTTAAATTCTTTACTGTGAAGCTGACCTTCAAATCCACCAACCATAGGTTGAATTGTTGGAATAAGATGACTTAAATCACCTACATCACTTGAGCCTGTCATATCCACATCGTCTCTTATGTTTTCTGCTCCGATGAATTCTGCAGAAACCTCTCTGAAAAGCTCACCTAAATTATAGTCCTGATTAAAAGGCTGATAACCTACTATTGAATTTATTTCTGCTTCTGCTCCAACCATCATAGCCGCACCGTTAATTGCTCTGTTGGTGTTGGCATCTGCCTTTTTCATTGCAGGAATGTTTTTAGCTCTTACCTGACCGTCAATAACAACTTCATCAGGAACTGCGTTTGAAACAACTCCTCCTTTTGTTACTATAAAGTGAACTCTAACTTTATCTTCATCTCTGTAGGTTTCTCTGTTTGCGTGCATACCAAGAAGTGCCAAAGATGCCGCATTTAATGCATTTACACCGTCAAAAGGTGAAGCCGCATGAACAGATTTTCCTTTAAAGGTTACTGTTTTATGCACAAAGCCAAGGCTTGTTGCGTGAACAAAAACTTTAGCATCAGGAGTATCAGGTTGTGCGTGAACCATCATAGCAACATCTGTATCATCAAAAGCACCCTCATAAATAAGCTGTTGCTTACCGCCAAAGTACTTTATTTTACCTTCTTCTTTAAGCTTATTTCTGTATTCAACATCAATAAATTCTTCCGCAGGAACTGCCATAAAGGTAACTGCACCTTTAAGCTCATCCATAACACCGCTTCCTGCAATACCCATAGCTGCACCCATCATAGAGGCAAGTTGAGCATTATGTCCACAGGCGTGTGCTTCGCCACGCTCATTTGCGAATTTATGCTCGGTGCACATAACACTGTCAAGCTCACCCATAATACACACATTAAAGTCCTTTTCGTTTCCGATTACGCCTTTAACACCTGTATATGCAAGTTTATCGCATGTTTTAAGAGAAAGCTTTTCAAATTCTTCTTTTATAAGCTTTGAGGTTTCAAATTCTTTATAACCAAGCTCAGGATTTTCAAGAATTTTTTGTGCTATCTCAACAATTTTTTCTTTGTTGTCATCAATAGCTTTTATTACTTTCTTTTCAAGCTCTGAAAAACTCATTTTTTCACTCCCTGTCTAAAATTTCAAGTTCAACAGTAAATCTGTCTGTTTTGTTTTTCTCTGCAGGTGAGATAATAATTTGTCCCCATCCGCATTCCTTTGAATCAGGAAGACCACTGTCATTTTCAAGGAATTGTCCTGCAGTGAAGTATTTTTTACCTTCACCGCCAATTGCTTCTATTTTAGCATTTAAAGGTTCTATAACTTTTCCTTTAAGCATTCCGCCTTTGTGCTTTATAACAAATTCATTACCACAAATTTCGGGTTCTTCCTGTATATGAATATGAAACTGCTTTTCAGCTTTTTCATTTTTGGATGTAACCTCATCCTCTACTGTTAAAACACCATACTGACCTTCATTAGGTTTGAATGTAAACTTTCTTATAACCTTTTCACAGCTTTGTTCATATCCGTATGTCAAATCACCTGTAAGTTCAATTAAATCATCTGCTTCAGTATGAGAAAGAACTTTTGCCATTTTGAACTCTGTTTGCCATTCCTCTATTGTGTATGGTTGTTCACCGCTACCTGATATTTTTGTTCCTCCGCAATTTGGAACCATTCTGTTACAGCATTTAAGTTCTTGTGGCAAATCAGGGTCAAGAATTGTTAAACAGTTATGTGCAACGGTCTGTATTGTATAGGCAAAATGTTGCTGAGTTCCCCAGAAATCATAGGTGCCTGAATCTGACGCTAAAATGCCCTTATGATAAATCTGAAACTGACCTGCATCAAGATGCTCATGGCATCCTCCCCAGTATTCGCCGATTTTAAGCATTACTATAGTTTCAGTTTCTTCGTTTTTATAAAATGTATATCCGCTTGGTGACGGAAAATGTTTAATTTTATCATAAGGCTTAGCATCAAAAGGCTCTGTAAGTCTGTTCCATATTAACTGAACAACAGGAGTAAATGTTCCTTCACCAAAAGCACCGCCACCTGCCCTGAAAAAATCATAATTATATCTTGTAGGTACATAATAATCGTCAACAATATTTTCATAGAAATATTTTCTGTAGTGACTGTTACCTGTAAGTGCACCCGCAAGAAACATTGGTACTACAAAAGGATGTTTCATTGAAAAGCCTTGTTTTTCTTCAAGACAATCATCACCAAGTCTTATTGATTCTCCGTCCGAACGTGTCATATAATAGTAACTGTCACATATTTTTTCAATTTCTTCACGAAGTGGTTTTTTACCACTCATTGAATAAATTAAAAGCTGTGTCCATAAAAGATATGTAAGTCTGTATGGTCCGTATCCTGAACCCTGGTGGTGAAAACCGCCTTCAAACTGCACGTTATATGCTACATAAAACTGTTCAAAAAGCTTTCCTGCAATGTACTCATATATATCAGGTCTCTCATCAAATACTGCTATTGAAAATCCAAGAAGGTTTTTATTGATTTCTGCTTCATTTGAATGACCTGTAAAAGGTGCTACCCATTTATGTTCCGGTGGATACTCCACTTCCTGGAATGAAGCGAGTTTTTCCATAAGAGCAATTAATTTTGATTTTTGCTCACCTGTTAAATATTTATATAGCCAGTCATAAACCTGTGCTGATGCAAAAAGGACATGGCCAACAAATCTTGAGCCCATAATCTGTTTTTTTAGAATGTAAGCATTCTCATATGTTGCTTTTTCAACAGTGTTGATTGTAAATTCAATCAACTCTTTTGCATCGTCTTCTTTGTCATATATCAAACATTCAAAAGCTTTGGCTTCAATGTACAGATACACAAGCGAACTATATCCGCCACTATTAATTTCGTCATAAAACTGAGAAAGGTTTGTATTTAAAATTCTCTGCCACATTTCATAAGCTCTTTGATTTTCAGAAAGGCTAAGATTTTCTTTTATTCGCTCAATATCTTTTTGCCTGAACATCAATCTTGGATGCTCACCATCAGGATAAATATCCGGATGTTTGTAAGGTGATTTCAACATTTCTTTCTCTTCTTTTTCCTTTTTTCTCACTATTATATATATAATACAACTTTTAATTACTATTTTCAATAAACATTTCGCTCATAAAGTTTCACTTTTCGCTCATTTTAATTGACATTTATTCTTAAATTTGTTATTATTACTTTAACAAATATGAAAGGAATAAATCACTTGCAAAACATAGAATCCCCTGATTTTTTCAATAAAAGTCCCATAAAAAGCTTCAATAATGCAGGATATGTTAAATATCGCCCAGGTTTTACCTGGGACAGAGATTACCCACACGACTCTTTTTACATAGTTTCCGACGGCAGTTTGCACTTTAAACTCAAAGGTAAAGAATTTACAGCTGAAAAAAACGATGTTATTTTTTTAAGGGCAATCGACAATGCGGTTATCACTAACAACTCACCTGAGTCCTCTGCTCTTTACTTTATCGCTTTTGAAATGTCCGAAAATTTCAGTGTTAGTTTGAGTATGATATATAAAGATACAAACCACCTTAAACTTTTTAAGGATATAAATGACGCCTACCTTTCAAAAGAGCCACTAAGCAACCTAAAGATTTCGCATCTTTTTCTTAAGCTTATATATTCCCTTGCATCAGAAGAACTTTATTCAAGCTCAGAATATCAGCAACACTCTAAAATTCACAAGGCCGCTAAATATATAAATGTTCATTATTACAAAGACATAAGAATAGAAGACCTTTGTGAAATGACAGGATATTCACCTGCCCATTTAAGAAGACTCTTTATTAAAATTTTCGGTGTTTCACCAAACAATTACATTTTAGACCGAAAAATAGAAATGGCAAAGGAGTTTCTTTCAGAGCCACCTGAAAAAACAATAGACGAAATTGCAGAATTGCTTGGAATTTGCTCTCCATCATATTTTTGCAGACTATTCAAAAGTAAAACAGGTCTTTCACCTGTGGAATATAAAAAAACAAACAGATGAGATTTAAACTCATCTGTTTTTTACTATTTGCTAAAATATTCTTTTGTTGTTGCTTTTATTATTTTACTCAAGCCTATAATACCAATAAGATTAGGTATTGCCATTAATCCATTCATAGTCTCGGAAATACTCCATATCATCTCAAGGTTACCCACCGCTCCAAGAAAAACAAATACAATATAGCAACATCTGTAAATCTGAACTGCCTTTTTTGAATTATGTGAAAGATATTCCATACTTACCTCGCCATAATACGCCCAACCAAGAATTGTTGATAAGGCAAAGAAAACAGTGGCTAATGTTACTATAATTCCTCCAACACCAGGTAATATTTTATTAAATGATGCAATACTAAGTGCAGCACCCTGCACCGTACCTGATTCCCATATTCCTGTTGTAAGAATAACAAGTGCAGAAAGGGTACATATAATAATTGTGGTAAAGAATACCTCGAACATTCCCCAAAGGCCTTGTTGCACAGGACTTTTTGTGCTTGATGCTGCATGTGCAATAGGCGCACTGCCAAGACCTGCTTCATTTGAAAATACGCCTCTTGAGAAACCATAATGCATAGCAACCATAATTCCGTAACCTGCTGCACCACCTGCTGCCGCCTTGAAATTAAATGCTTCTCTGAAAATTAACGCAAATGCTGCCGGAACCTTGTCAATATTAACAATAGTCGCAGCCACAGAGCAAACAATATAAAACATTGCCATAAAAGGAACAAGCTTTTCGTTAACCGATGCAATTCTTCGCATTCCGCCAAGTATTACAGCGATTGCAATAACGGTCAAAACAGCTCCTGTTATATAAGGATTAACTCCTAAAGTACTTTCCAACGCGACTGCAATAGAATTAGACTGCGTTGCATTTCCTGTGCCAAGACAAGCAAACATAGCAAAAATAGCAAACAAAGCCGCAAGCCACTTTAAGTTAAGTCCATTTTTTATGTAATACATAGGACCGCCAACCCAACTGCCTTCTTTATTTTTTTCTCTGTATTTAAGTGAAAGAACTATTTCAGAATATTTTGTAATCATTCCAAGCAATGCACTTATCCACATCCAAAAAACTGCACCGGGACCTCCTGAAACAATTGCTGTTGCAATACCTGCGATACTGCCTGTTCCAATAGTACCTGCCATAGCAGTAGCAACCGCTTGAAACGGACTTACTCCAGAGTTATCCTTCTGATGTTGTTTTTTTGAAAACAAACTTAATATTGTATTTTTCATCATATAACCAAATTTTCTGAATTGCATAAATCTGGTTACGATTGATAGGAATAAACCTGCGCCAATGAGTAAAGTCAACATAACAGGTCCCCATACCACATTGTTTATCGCAGTATTTATTGTGCTGATAAAATTCATCTTTAGCAACCTCTCTTTTTATTTTTCTACATCGTGAAGAATGCAAACATCGCACTTGTCTGCTGAAAGAACACCATCTGTTCTTGTAAGTGCCACTAAATTGATACCATTAATATAATTCAACATTCTTTCCCATTTTACATAATTATACAATAAAAACCAAAAAAAGTAAACATTTTTTTAAAAACTTTGAATTTTTTATTTCAACAAATAAATATCCCCCCGTATAACGGGGGGTATTTCATTTTCGGGCATAGCCCTACACTTTACTGGCTGCGCACAAGTGCGCTTTTTTATTTGCCTGCCAGCCATGCAATCGCTACTTACTACCCATAAATGGGTTGTTATAGTCAATTTATTTGTGAAATTTTAAAATAAAAATAG
>JAZSLZ010000034.1:0-3339 GCA_045535635.1 Clostridia bacterium | reverse complement strand
TATAATTTTCAAAGTCCGATTGCTTATCTCTCTTCGAGACAGCTTAAATAGTATAGCACAAACTTTTTTGTTTGTCAACACTATTTTTAAATATTTTTTAAAGTTTTTTCAAACTTTTCTCTTGCTTAGCTCTTTCAAGCTCAGCGACTTGATTATTATAGCAACAAACTATCTTTTTGTCAATACTTTTTTGCAAAAAAATTAAGTTTTTTTACAAAATAATTATTTCATATATTAATATTGACAATTCCTGTGAAAATATTATAATAGATTTATGGAAAAGAACACTATTTATATGAAGAAAGCCATAGCAGAAGCAAAAAAAGCTTCTATTATAAGAGAAGTTCCAGTTGGTGCAATCATCGTTAAAGACGGCAAAATCATTGCACGAGGGTACAACAAAAGAGAAAGCACAAACGATGCAACTTCCCACGCAGAACTTATAGCAATTAAAAAAGCCTGTAAGAAACTTAATTCATGGAGGCTTGTTGGTTGCGACCTTTATGTAACTCTTGAGCCTTGTCCTATGTGCAGCGGTGCAATCATCAATTCAAGAATTGAAAATGTTTATTTTGGCTCATACGATTATAAAAGCGGAAGCTTTGGCTCCGTCACCGATTTAAGCAAGGTGCCTGAGTACAACCACCACCCAAATGTTTTTGGCGGTATTCTTCAGGAAGAATGTTCAAATATGATTTCTGATTTTTTTAAGAAACTCCGAAAAGGGGAAATATAAAAATACCTTCCTATATTGTAGAAGGTATTTTTTATTACAATAAAATCAAAACAAGTGGGATATTTTAATAGCCGTAACCCGAAGTGTATGTGGTATACACGAGATGGTTACGGCTATTAAAAAGCAGACGGCTATAAAGCCGTCTGCGATAGGACCTCATTTTGGAAGTTATTCGGCGTCTGAGCCGTATAAAATTCCAAGCTTCTTAAGGTGTTCATATTTTTCTTTAGCTTTCTTTTCAGCTTCTGCGAAGAGTTTTTCAGCTCTTTCTGGGAACTGCTGAGCAAGACGAGCATAACGTGTTTCAGATTTAATGAAGTCGATGTAGCTTGCTGTTGGTTCTTTTGAATCAAGAGCGAATGCATCTTTACCTTCTGCTTTTAATGCAGGATTAAATCTGAACATCTGCCAGTAACCAGCTTCTACAGCTTTCTTCATTTCGAGCTGACAGTTAACCATACCACCTTTAACACCGTGCATTTCACAAGGAGCATAACCGATGATAAGTGATGGACCTGGGTAAGCTTCAGCTTCAGCTAATGCTTTTAATGTCTGGTTCATATCAGCACCCATAGCGATCTGAGCTACATATACATAACCGTATGACATAGCGATTTCTGCAAGGTTCTTTTTGCCGATAGCTTTACCAGCTGCTGCGAACTGAGCAACCTGACCCATGTTAGAAGCTTTAGAAGCCTGTCCGCCTGTGTTTGAGTAAACTTCTGTATCGAATACCATAACGTTTACATCTTCGCCTGATGCGAGAACGTGGTCAAGACCGCCGAAACCGATATCGTAAGCCCAACCGTCACCACCAAAGATCCATACTGATTTCTTTGAGAGGTAATCTTTTTCTGCGAGAACTGCAGGAGCTGTAGGACAACCCTGTGCAGCTGCTTTTTCAAGTTCAACGATAAGAGCTTTTGTAGCTACTTCGTTAGCTTCGCCATTGTCTTTTGTAGCGATGAATTCTTCAGCTGCTGCTTTGAATTCTGCAGATGCTTTTTCTGATGCTGCCATTTCAGCAACCTGACCGATAAGTCTTTCTCTGATTGCTTTCTGACCAAGGAACATACCTAAACCGTGTTCAGCATTATCTTCGAATAATGAGTTAGCCCAAGCTGGACCTCTTCCTGATTCTTTGTTTACTGTGTATGGTGTTGCAGGAGCTGAACCACCCCAGATTGATGAACATCCTGTAGCATTTGAAATGTACATTCTTTCACCGAAGAGCTGTGTGATAAGTCTTGCATATGATGTTTCTGCACAACCTGCGCATGAGCCTGAGAACTCTAAAAGTGGCTGTTTGAACTGGCTACCTTTAACTGTTTTGTTAATGAGTTCAGGTTTTTCTGAAACGTTAGCTACGCAGTAGTCAAATACTGGCTGCTGATCGAGCTGTGAAGCCTGAGTTGTCATTTCGATAGCTTTCTTTTCTGGGTTGCCGTCTTTTTCTGCTTTCATTGTTACAGGACAAGCCTTAACACAGAGAGTACATCCCATACAATCCATTGGGCTGATAGCCATTGTGAATTTATAATCTGTTTTGATAACAGGTTTTTCTGTATATTTTGTGTTTGCAGGAGCATTTGCTGCTTCTTCAGCTGTTAAAGCAAATGGTCTGATTGTAGCATGAGGACAAACGAATGCACAGTTATTACACTGGATACAGTTTTCTGCATGCCATACAGGAACATTAACAGCAACACCACGTTTTTCGTATGCTGATGAACCCTGTGGGAAAGTACCGTCTGCCATATCTTTGAATGCTGAAACTGGGAGTGAATCACCCTGCATTAATGATACTGGTTCAACGATGTTGTTAACGAAGTCAACGAGATCCTGTCTTGCGCCTGTAGCAGGAGCTTTTTCAGCATCTGGAGCAACAGTTTTCCAAGCTTCTGGAACTTTTACTTCTACCATTGCGTTTGCACCGGCATCGATAGCTTTGTAGTTAAGTTCAACGATAGCTTCACCTTTTTTGATATATGATTTGTAAGCCATCTTCTTCATATATTCGATTGCTTCATCTTTTGGAAGAATGTTAGCAAGAGCGAAGAATGCAGACTGAAGAACTGTGTTCTTAACTTTTGCGTTACCGATTTCTTTAGCAGCAATGTTTGTAGCATTGATGATATAGAATTTAACATTGTTGTTAGCAATGTATGATTTAACTGATGCAGGTAAGTGAGCATCGAGTTCATCAACTGACCACTGACAGTCGAGCATAAATGTTCCGCCTGGAACAACGTCTTCAACGATCTTGTATCCTTTTAAGATATATGATGAGTTGTGACATGCAACGAAGTTAGCTTTGTTGATATAGTAAGGTGATTTGATTGTCTTATCACCAAATCTTAAGTGAGAAATTGTGATACCACCTGTCTTTTTAGAGTCATACTGGAAGTATGCTTGAACATACTTGTCGGTGTGATCACCGATAATCTTGATAGAGTCTTTGTTAGCACCAACGGTACCGTCACCGCCAAGACCCCAGAATTTGCAAGAAATTGTGCCTTCTGCAGCTGTATCAGGGCATACTGTTTCATCAAGTGAGCATCCTGTTACATCGTCTACGATACCGATTGTGAAGTTAGCTTTTG
>JAZSLZ010000129.1:0-6989 GCA_045535635.1 Clostridia bacterium | reverse complement strand
TCCGAAGGCTATGCAAGAAACTTCCTTTTCCCTAAAAAACTTGCAAAAGAAGCAACAACAGCTGCTCTTAATGACCTTAAGGGACAGCAGGAAGCTTTTGCATATAAAAAAGAAACAGAACTTAACGAAGCAACCCAGATGAAAGAAAAATTAAGCACACTTGCAGTTTCTGTAACTGCAAAGGCAGGTGCAAACGGAAAACTTTTTGGTTCTGTTACTAATAAAGACATTGCAGAAGCTTTAATTGCTCAGCATCATATTAAAATCGATAAAAGAAGATTTGAAATGGATGATATCAAGCAGACAGGTGAGTATAAAGTAAATATCAGACTTTATCCTGATATCGTTGGCGAATTAAAAGTAATTATTAAAGAGGCTTAATTATGGAAGGTTATATTGGTGCAAATGTCCATCCTCACAGTTTAGAGGCAGAACAGTCTGTTATTGGTGCTATGCTTACTGATGCGGACAGTGTTGCTACTGCTTTAGAAGTTTTGAATGAGGACGATTTTTACAGACCGGAAAATAAAGAAATATTTGCCGCAATGCTGCAACTTTTTGAAAAAAATGTTCCTATTGATGTTGTAACTGTTTGTGATATGTTAAGTCAAAGGGGAACAATAGATGCAGTAGGTGGCAGTGAGTTTGTTGTAAACTTAAGCATTGGTGTTTCTGTAACGGCAAATCTAAAGTATTATATTGATATTATAAGAGGTAAAGCACTTTTAAGAAAGCTTATTGAGGCGTCCTCTGTTATTCAGAGAGAATCCTTTGAAGGTCTTAATCCGCCTGAAACAGTTGCAGAAAATGCAGAAAAGCTTATTTTTGATATACTTACAGGTAAGAATAAGAGTGGCTTCTCTGAAATCGATGATGTTGTTGAAAGAACTCTTGGGCGACTTCAGGAGCTTCAGAGTAAAGGTTCAAGAATAACAGGTCTTGAAACAGGATTTGCAAATCTTGATACACTTTTATCAGGACTTCAGAAATCTACATTAAATATTCTTGCAGCCAGACCTGGTGTGGGTAAAACAAGTTTTGCTTTAAATATTGCAAGATTTGTTGCAGTTCAGAAAAAAATACCTGTTGCAATATTCAGCCTTGAAATGTCAGACGAAGAAATTGTAAACAGAGTTATATCATCACATGCACTTGTTGACAGCTATAAGCTTAAAACAGGAACACTTACTGCAGATGACTGGGGAAGAATTATGCAGGCAGTACCTGCAATTGCCGAAGCTCCGTTATATATAGATGATACTGCGGCTATTACCGTAACAGAAATCCGTTCAAAGTGCAGAAAGAAAAAGCTTGAAGGCGGTCTTGGACTTGTAATAGTTGACTATCTGCAGCTTATGAATCCAAAGGGTAAGGTTGAAAGCAGACAACAGGCAGTATCTGAAATGTCAAGAGCTTTAAAAATTCTTGCCAAAGAGCTTGAAGTTCCTGTACTATGCCTTAGCCAGTTGTCCCGTTCAATCGAATCAAGAACAGACAAAACGCCGGTACTTTCTGACCTTCGTGAATCAGGTGCTATTGAGCAGGATGCGGACGTTGTAATGTTCCTTGGTAAAAGAAATGAAGACGAGGAAGAAATTGACGGTAACAATATGATAGACCTTATTGTTGCAAAACACAGAAGTGGCTCAACAGGTAAAATGGGACTTATGTGGAAGCCACAATATACAACATTTATGAGTGTTGATACGACTCATGAGGAGTATTGATGTTAGATAAAATCAAAAAAATAATTGCAGACTATAATTTACTTGAAGAAAATGATAAGATTTTAGTTGCTTTATCAGGCGGTGCAGATTCTGTTTGTTTGTGTCTTGTTTTGAAAGAACTGGGATTTAATATTGGTGCTGCGCATATAAATCATAAAATAAGAGAAGAAGCTTATGATGATGTGGAGTTTGTGAAAGAATTCTGTAAAAATAACTATATTCATTTACATCTTCTTGAAGAAGATGTAAGAAAAATTGCTGCAGAAGAAAAGGTGTCTGAAGAAGTTGCAGGAAGAAATGTAAGATATTCATTTTTTAAGAAAATTGCAGAAGAGTTTGGCTACGACAAAATAGCTGTTGCTCATAATCAGGACGATAATGCAGAAACAGTTCTTTTAAATCTTGTAAGAGGTACAGGCAGTAAAGGTCTTTGTGCTATTCCTTTAAAAAGAGGAAACATTGTAAGACCGCTTCTTAAAACAAGCAGAGAAGAAATAGAAGAATACTTAAAAAGTAAAAAGCAAAGCTTTGTTACAGACAAAACAAATTTTGAGTGTAACTATAACAGAAATAAAATAAGAAATATCGTAATTCCCCAAATAAAGGAAATCAATCCGTCTTTTGTTGATAATGTTTCAAGAACAAGCGATATTATAAGAGAAGAAAATGAATTTCTTGACATGTGTGCACAAAAGTTGGTTAATTTTAGCGAAAATAAGAAAATCTCCTGCATCAGAAAAAAAGATTTTCTGTCAGCACACAGTGCCATAAAAGCAAGGGCTTTGTATTTAGCCTATAAGTACATTTCAGGTACAGGAAAAGATTTTGAAAAAAGGCATATTGATTTCATTGTCAGAAATGTGAATGAAAATACTCACGGAAATATTATAGAGCTTCCGTTTGACACTATTTGCTTTGCAGAATATGATAAAATCTGTTTTTCATTGAAAGAAAAAACTGGAAACTTCAATGTTAACCTTAAGGTTGGTGAACAGGTTGAAATAATTCAGGCAGGAATGCTTGTAACTGCAAAGTATGTGGAGGTAAAAGATGTTGTCTATGGAGAAAATACGGAGTATTTCGATATAAATACTGAAAGTATTACATTGAGAAGCTTTGAAAACGGTGATAAAATTATTCCTCTAGGCAAAACTACGCCTAAAAAAATTAAAGAAATATTTATAAACAAAAAAATCCCTGCAAGACAAAGGGTATCAAAAATAATAGTTGAGACAGACGAAATTCTTTGTGTGCTTGGCGTTTGCAGAAGTAATAATTTTAAAATTAATGAAGAAACAAAAAAAGTACTTATGATAAAAGGTGGTAAATTATGTTAAACGACATCGACAGAATTTTATTAACTGAAGAACAACTTCAGGGAAAGGTAAAGGAACTTGCGGCAAGAATAAATGAGGATTATAAAGATAAAAATCCTATGTTTATTGTTATTCTTAAAGGCAGCTTTGTTTTTGCTGCGGACCTTTATAAATACATAACTCTTGAAAATTCAATAGATTTTATGGTAGTTTCAAGCTATGCTTCATCTGCGGTATCTTCAGGTAATGTTAAAATAGTTAAAGATATTGCACAGTCTATCGAAAATAAAGATGTTATTATTATTGAAGATATTGTTGATACTGGACATACTTTAAGCAATCTTGTGGCTTTGCTTAAAGAAAGAAAACCTGCAAGTATAGAAATTTGCTCTTGCGTTGACAAGCCTGAAAGAAGAGTTGTGCCGGTTGATGTTAAATATAAAGGCTTTGAGGTTGAAAACGAATTTATCGTTGGATACGGACTTGACTATGCCGAAAAATACAGAAACCTGCCATTTATAGGTATTTTAAAGAGAGAAGTTTATGAAAGATGAATTAAAATTTGCAATTTTACATAATTTATGTTAATATTGTAAAAATTATCTACGGGAGGTATGTACATTTTGAAAAAAGGATTAAAAAGCCTGATATTTTATCTGGTATTGTTTACAGTTATAGTTTCGGTTGTTTCAGTTATGTATGCAGGTCCGGAGACAGAAACTCTTATTTATTCTGACCTTGTAAAAGAAATTCAGATAAATAATATTAAGGAACTTTCTGTATCAGGAACTACGGCTATAGCTAAGAGAAATAACGACACAAGATTTGAAACTAATATTCCGTCTATGGAGATTTTCCATGCAGATGTTGGAAGTGTTATAAAAAAACAGGTAGAGGCAGGAACACTTCAGTATTCTACACCACCTATTGCAGAAGCACCTTGGTGGGTAAGTATGATTCCTGGTCTTATCATGGTTATTCTTTTTATTGTATTCTGGATGTTTCTTATGAGTGACAAAGGCTCAGGAGGCGGAAGAGGTGCAATGTCTTTCGGCAAAAGCAGAGCAAAAATGGCAGACGATAAAAACGGCAAAAAAGTTACTTTTGGGGATGTTGCAGGTGAGGACGAAGAAAAAGAAGAGCTTCAGGAAGTTGTTGAATTTTTAAAGAACCCTGTAAAGTTTGAAAAAATGGGTGCAAGAATACCTAAGGGTGTTCTTCTTGTTGGACCTCCTGGAACAGGTAAAACTCTTCTTGCAAAAGCTGTTTCAGGAGAAGCAGGTGTTCCGTTCTTTTCAATAAGCGGTTCTGACTTCGTTGAAATGTTCGTTGGCGTAGGTGCGTCTCGTGTGAGAGACTTGTTTGAACAGGCAAAGAAAAATGCACCTTGTATCATCTTTATCGATGAAATTGATGCGGTAGGAAGAAAAAGAGGAGCAGGTCTTGGTGGCGGTCATGACGAAAGAGAACAGACACTTAATCAGCTTCTTGTAGAAATGGATGGCTTTGGCGTATATGAAGGAATTATTATAATTGCAGCTACTAACAGACCTGATATTTTAGACCCTGCTCTTTTAGGACCGGGCAGATTTGACAGACAGGTTGTTGTTGGCTACCCTGATGCAAAGGGAAGAACTGCAATTATGCATGTCCATGCTAAAAATAAACCACTTGCTGCTGATGTAGACCTTGAGGTTATTGCAAAAACAACTGCCGGTTTTACAGGCGCAGAGCTTGAAAATCTTATGAATGAAGCTGCACTTCTTGCAGTTAAGAGAAATAAAGAGGCAATTACTATGGAAGAGCTTAATGAGGCTATGATTAAAGTAGTTGTAGGTCAGGAAAAGAAATCAAGAAAAATAAGTGATAAAGAGAAAAAGTTAACTGCATATCACGAAGCAGGTCACGCAATTGCTACAAGAGCATTGCCAAATCAGGACCCTGTTCATCAGGTTTCAATTATCCCAAGGGGAAGAGCAGGTGGTTATACAATGCACCTTCCTACAGAAGATAAAATGTATATGGCAAAAAGCGATATGCTTGATGAAATTGTTGTTCTTCTTGCAGGAAGAATTGCAGAAAAGCTTATTATGAACGACATAAGCACAGGTGCTTCAAATGATATTCAACGAGCAACACAGATTGCACGTGGAATGGTAACCAAGTATGGTATGAGCGAGAACTTAGGAACAGTGTTCTATGATTCAGAACAGGAAGAAGTATTTATCGGCAGAGATTTCGGTCATGCGAAAAATTATTCAGAAGAGGTTGCTGCAGAAATAGACAGAGAAATCAGAAGAATAATTGATGAAGGCTATGAAAGATGCGAAAATATTCTTCAGGAAAATATGGCAAAGCTTCATGTTGTTGCTCAGGCACTTATTGAAAAAGAAAAAATCAGCGGTGCTGAATTTGAAGAACTTTATAACAGTATTTAAATCTCTGAGGGGACACACCCCTCAGAATTTTATTGTAAGGAGAATTTATGAACTACAATAGAACTAAATATGCGTGTTATTTCGGATATATGTCAAGTGCTATAGTAAATAACTTTGCACCTTTATTATATGTAACTTTTATGTCCGAATTTAAGTTTACCGCATCAATGATAGGATTTTTAATTGCAATCAACTTCGCAGTGCAAATGACTGTAGATTTTTTAGGTGCAAGATATGCAGATAAAATAGGCTACAGAAAAATGATTTGCGGTGGCGGACTGTTTTGTTCTGCAGGTTTACTGCTGCTTGGTATTTTACCGTACATATTAACGCCTTATTGCGGCACTATAATAGCAACAGTGATATATGCAACAGGCGGAGGCATAATGGAGGTGCTTGTAAGTCCTATAGTTGAAGCTATTCCTGGTGATAAAAAAGAAGCATTAATGAGTATGCTTCATTCTTTTTATGCCTGGGGACAACTTCTTGTAGTGGTTATGTCATCAGTGTTCTTCGTGTTTTTTGGAATATCTGCGTGGAAGTGGTTAAGTTTTATGTGGGCCGTTATTCCATTTGTAGATTGCCTTTTGTTTATAAACGCACCAATAAATGTTTTCGGTGAAGGAGAAAAAAGAATTCCATTCAGAAAACTGTTTTCAAATAAAATATTTATTGTTCTTATGATTTTAATGCTTTCTGCAGGTGCTTCGGAGCTTTCGATTGCACAATGGGTATCTGCGTATGCGGAAAAAGGGCTTAATGTTTCAAAAACAATGGGTGATTTGCTGGGTACAAGTATGTTTGCTCTGTGTATGGGTATATCAAGAATTATTTACGGATTTTTCGGCGAAAAAATCAACCTGAAGAAATATATGTTTTTCTGTGGATTACTTTGTGCCGGAGTATATTTAATTGCAACTCTTAGTCCTGTGGAGATAATTGCTTTGCTTGGCTGCGGATTAGTTGGATTTTCTGTAGGTATTATGTGGCCTGGAACGCTAAGTATTGCTGCCAAGGATTTTCCTGAGGGCGGTACTGCAATATTTGGAATTCTTGCTATGGCAGGGGACATAGGATGTATGACAGGTCCTGCTTTGGTTGGATTTGTGTCTGAAAAAATGAGTACTTATGGTTCAGGTTTAAAAGAAGGAATACTGGTTTCCATAATTTTCCCCATTGTATTTATAATTTTTATAAATTTTACGAAGAAAATTCCCAAAACCCCTTGACAAAAAGGGGTTTTGATGTTAATATAGACAAGTCGTTGCGAAAACGACAGAAAGTTTGAAAAACTTTAAATAATATTTAAAAATAGTGTTGACAAACAGAAAAGTTTGTGCTATACTATTTAAGCTGTCTCGAAGAGAGATAAGCAATCGGACTTTGAAAATTATATAGCAAAACCAGCAAAGGTTCTCGTAACACAGTAAATACTGTATACAATTTATTTGAGAAAAATTTTAGTTTATGAGCTAAAAAACTTCAAAAGATTTAAACCTTTATCTGAG
>JAZSLZ010000043.1:0-5786 GCA_045535635.1 Clostridia bacterium | reverse complement strand
ACTATTACTGAAAATAATAAATTAAATGTTCTTTATGAGAAAAATCCTTGCGAGGTGATAAAGCCTGCGTCAATGTCAAAAATGCTTACTGCTATTGTTGTTTTGGAATATATAGAAGATATTTATGAAGAGGTATGCGTAAAACAGGAAATGCTTGACTTGATGCCTGAAATATTTTATCAAAATGACTTTAAAGAAGGGGATATAGTAACTGTAAGAGATTTAATGTCTGCAATGTTTCTTCCTTCAAGCAATTCAGCAGCTTATATTCTTGGGTGCATAGTCGGTGAGAAAATTCACTAAAACAACAAATTCACGGAATAACTTAACCAAATCTTCGTAAAATTAAATAACATAAATTACTTAAAGATGACAATTTTTAAAAAGTTGTCATTTTTTTATTGACAAAATACAAGTGTAGATGTATAATTGTATACAATAATAAAAAACAAAGAACAAGGTGGTGTTTTAAATGCTTGAAATCTCTAACAAAACTAATCTGTTAGAACAAAAAAGTTACAAGTATCAACTGCAGGATATTGAAGATCCGAATTTATATCGTGAAATTTTTCCATATGATGAGATACCGAGAATATCTTTTAACCATCGCAGAGTGCCTATTGGTATGCCTGAGGAAATATGGATTACAGATACCTCTTTCCGTGATGGTCAGCAATCTGTTGAGCCATACAGCGTTCAGCAAATTGTAGACCTTTATAAGCTTATGTCAAAGCTTGGCGGACCTTACGGAATTATCAGACAGACGGAATTTTTTGTTTATTCAAAAAAGGATAGAGAAGCTTTAGAGCGTTGTCAGGACTTAGGACTTAAGTTTCCTGAGATAACCACCTGGATTCGTGCAAGTAAAGAAGATTTTAACCTTGTAAAAAATCTCGGCATCCGTGAAACAGGTATTCTTGTAAGCTGTAGTGATTATCACATTTTCAAAAAAATGAAAATGTCAAGAAAAGAATGTATGAATATGTATCTGGCAACGGTTGCGGAAGCTTTTGAAACGGGCGTTTCACCTCGTTGTCATCTTGAGGATATTACAAGAGCAGATTTTTATGGCTTTGTAGTTCCTTTTGTCAATGAACTTCAGAAAATGTCTCGAGATGCAGGAATTCCTGTTAAAATTCGTGCTTGTGATACTATGGGATGTGGTGTTCCATATAGCGAAGTTGCACTTCCAAGAAGTGTACCGGGAATTATATACGGACTTCAGCATTATGCGGACGTTCCATCAGAAATGCTTGAATGGCACGGTCATAACGATTTTTACAAGGCAGTTACAAATGCTTCAACAGCTTGGCTTTTTGGAGCTTGTGCAGTAAATTGTTCGCTTCTTGGTATAGGAGAAAGAACAGGTAATGTTCCTCTTGAAGCAATGATTATGGAGTATGCGGCACTTCGTGGCTCATTTGATGGAATGGACCCAACTGTAATAACAGAAATTGCACAATATTTCAAAGAAAATATTGGCTACAAAATCCCACCGATGACACCTTTTGTGGGCAGAAACTTTAATTGCACAAGAGCAGGTATTCATGCAGATGGTCTTTTAAAAGATGAAGAAATTTACAACATATTTGATACAAAGAAGCTTCTTAACAGAAAAGCTTCTGTTGCAATAAGTAAAACATCAGGACTTGCAGGAATAGCTTATTGGATAAACGATAATTACTCACTTGAGGGTGAAGCATGTGTTGATAAAAAATCACCGCTTGTAGTTTCATTAAAGGCGTGGATTGACGAAGAATATGAAAATGGAAGACAATCAATGCTTTCAACAATGGAAATTGAAAGAAAAATTGAGGAGCTTTCCGGTGGTCAGTTTAAAAGACTGTGATTTATAGAATGGAGAAAATAATATGGAACATAGAATAGTATCTCTTGCAGATCAGATTTTTACGGAATTGGAAAATAATATTCTTACTGGTGTATATGCCATTGGTGAAGTGTTTACAGAAATGAGTTTTTCGGAAAAGCTTGGTGTAAGCAGAACTCCTGTCCGTGAAGCAATACGCCGTCTTGAACAGGAGCGACTTGTAGAAGTTACAACAAAGGGTATCGTTATTATGGGGATTACACCTAAAGATATCGCTGATATGTATGAAATCCGTTTGCGTACAGAAGGTCTTGCTTCTCGCTGGGCGGCAGAAACCATTTCGGAAGAAGGGAAGAAAGAGCTTTGTGATATTGTAGATTTGCAGGAATTTTATACTGCTAAAAAAGATGCGGACAATATTAAAGATATGGACTCAAAATTCCACGAAATTGTTTATAATAATTGCGGAAGCAGAGTGCTTTCAGATATACTCAATCAGCTTCACCGAAAACTTATTAAATACAGAAAAGCATCAGTTTCAAATAATGAAAGAGCCTTTCAGTCTGTAAAGGAACACAGAGAAATTTTAGAAGCTATTTTAAAAGGCGATGGAGCACTTGCAGAAAAGCTTACTGTGGAACACATAAAAAATGCCAAAAGTAATATAGAAAAAACAGTTAAAGAATAATAATTACTATGGAAAGGAACGTCAAAAATGGGACTTACAATTGCACAGAAAATTATTAAAGCACATCTCGTTTCAGGAGAAATGAAACAAGGAGAAGAGGTTGCACTTCGTATAGATCAGACATTAACACAAGATGCCACAGGAACAATGGCGTATCTTGAATTTGAGGCTATGGGAATTCCAAGAGTGCGTACAGAAAAAAGCTTAGCATATATTGACCATAATACACTTCAATGTGGATTTGAAAATGCAGATGATCATCAATTCATCTCAAGCATTGCAAAGAAATACGGAATTTATTTCTCTCGCCCAGGTAATGGAATTTGCCATCAGGTTCATCTTGAAAGATTCGGAAAACCTGGTAAGACACTTATTGGCTCAGACAGTCATACACCTACAGGCGGTGGCATAGGAATGTTGGCATTTGGTGCAGGTGGACTTGATGTTGCAGTTGCTATGGGTGGTGGCGAATATTATATCACTATGCCTAAAATGTTCAAGGTAGAGCTTAAAGGTAAGCTTCGCCCATTTGTTACAGCAAAAGATGTTAGCCTTGAAATACTTCGTATTTTAAGTGTAAAAGGTGGTGTTGGTGCAATTATTGAGTGGGGCGGAGAAGGTGTTAAAACACTTACAGTTCCTGAAAGAGCAACCATCACCAATATGGGCACAGAGCTTGGTGCAACTACTTCAATTTTCCCTTCTGATGAAATAACCAAAGCATTTTTGGAAGCAGAGGGAAGAGGAGAGGATTACATTGAACTTTCAAGCGATGCTGATGCTGTGTATGACAGAATAATTGAAATTAATTTGTCAGAGCTTGAACCTCTTATTGCATGTCCTCATTCTCCTGATAATGTTGTTAAGGTATCATCACTTAAGGGTACTAAAGTAAATCAGGTATGTATCGGTTCTTGTACAAATTCTTCACTTGCCGATATGCTTAAGGTTGCAGCGCTTCTTAAAGGAAAAACAATTTCTCCGGATGTAAGTTTGTCTATATCACCTGGCTCAAAGCAGGTTCTTTCAATGCTTGCAGACAGTGGCGCACTTTCTGATATTATTGCATCGGGAGCAAGAGTTTTAGAGTGTGCCTGTGGACCTTGTATCGGTATGGGATTTTCACCAAATTCAGCAGGTGTTTCACTTCGTACATTCAACAGAAATTTTGAAGGAAGAAGCGGTACTGCTGATGCAAATGTATATTTGTGTTCACCTGAAACTGCAGTTGCTGCAGCTATTACAGGCGAAATTATAAACCCAATGCTTCTTGGTGAAATGCCTGAAATAAAAATGCCTGAAAAATTCAAAATTGATGACAGTGCAATTATCCCACCTGCTACTGAAGAAGAAGCAGAAAGCGTTGAAATTCTTCGTGGGCCAAATATAAAGAAGTTCCCTGATACTTATCCTGTTGCGGACAGTATTGAAGCAGAATTAATTCTTAAGGTTGGCGATAATATCACAACAGACCATATTGTTCCTGCAGGAGCAAAAATACTTCCTTATCGTTCTAACATTCCATACATTTCACAGTTCTGCTTTGGGGTTTGCGATAAAACCTTCCCTGAAAGAGCGCTTAAGGCAGGAAAAAGCATTGTTGTTGGTGGCTCTAACTATGGTCAGGGCTCATCTCGTGAACACGCGGCACTTGTACCTTTATATCTTGGGGTAAGATGCGTTATTGCAAAAAGCTTTGCAAGAATTCACGTTGCTAACCTTATTAATGCAGGTATTTTACCACTTGTATTTAAAAATGCCGAAGACTATGACAAGCTTAATATGGGCGATGCACTTGAGCTTTGCGATATTCATAACGGTATGGACAATGGCGTAATTACACTTTTAAATAAAACAACAGGAGAAAAAATCCTTCTTGAATGTTATTTCAGTGAAAGACAAAAAGAGATGCTTAAATGCGGAGGATTATTAGGTTATACTAAAGCTAAAAACAGTTAAGGAGTGATATTATGAACTATAATATAGACGAATATTGCGAACATTTCAGAAAGCTTCTCAAGGCACAGCTTCTTCGTTGTGAGAAGATGGAAAAAGAAGCAGGAAAATGTGATTTCTCAAAAAAAGACAAAATTATCATCGGAGTAATTGGTGGTGACGGTATTGGTCCAATCATTGTTGATGTGGCGAAAAAAGTTGCAGAAAAACTCCTTGGTGAAGAAATTGAAAAAGGAAAAATAGAAATCAAGGTTATTGAAGGCCTTACCATAGAAAACAGACTTGAAAAAAATCAGTCTGTACCTGAAGATGTTTTAGAAGAAATTAAAAAGTGTGATGTTCTTCTTAAAGGACCAACTACAACTCCAAAAGGCGGAACAGTTGAAAGTGCAAATGTTATTCTGCGTAGAGAACTTGATTTGTTTGCAAATGTACGCCCTGTAAGTATTCCTGAAAAAAATATTGACTGGATTTTCTACCGTGAAAATACAGAGGGAGAGTATGTGCTTGGAAGTAGCGGAATTGAAGTTCCTGAAAAACTTGCTTTTGACTTTAAAGTAACAACAAATGCAGGAACAGAAAGAATTGCAAGAGCTGCTTATGAATATGCAAAGGCTAACGGAAAAACAAATGTTTCAATTGTAACAAAAGCAAATATTATGAAAAAAACAGACGGAAAATTTTCTTCAATTTGCCATAAGGTTGCAGAGGAATATCCTGAAATTAACACAGAAGAATGGTATATAGATATTATGAGTGCAAATCTTGTCAATGAAGATATTCGTCATAAATTCCAGGTGTTTGTTCTTCCTAATCTCTATGGAGACATCATTACTGATGAAGCCGCACAGCTTCAGGGTGGCGTTGGAACTGCAGGAAGTGCAAATATTGGAGATAAATATGCAATGTTTGAAGCTATTCACGGCAGTGCTCCACGAATGATAGAAGAGGGACTTGGCGATTATGCAAATCCTGAAAGTATTTTAAGAGCACTTGTGATGCTCGTCAGACACATCGGACTTGTTGAAAAAGCACAGACGCTTGAAGATGCAATTAATTTGTGTGACGAAGAAAAAGCGGTTGTTGTAACAGGAAACAAAAACGGTGCAACCTGTGCAGAATTTGGTAAATATATTATTTCAAAATTATAATTTAGGCAGAGCTTTTAAGCTCTGCTTTTTTTGTATAACGAAAACCACCAGCTAAGCTGGTGGTTCGAAAAAGGCTTTTGCCGTTGAACAAAAAAGACCTCCTATGTTACAATAAAAGCGGTCTAGCCAGCCGCAAAAAAGAACAAAGGAGGAAATATCAATG
>JAZSLZ010000078.1:0-12299 GCA_045535635.1 Clostridia bacterium | reverse complement strand
GTGATTGTTTGCATACCCTCCGTTTTTCTTTCTGCAGGTGTGGATTCTTCGTCGGTATCTTCAAAGAAGTATTCCATAGGAACATTAAATATTTTTGAAAGTCTGAATAAATTATCTATAGTTGGAGTTGAAATCTGCATTTCCCAGTTTGAAACTGCCTGATTGCTTATTCCAAGTGTTGTTCCAAGCTCTTGCTGAGTAATGCCGTTTTTCTTTCTTAATTTAATAATGTTTTTTGCTATTATCTCTGTCATTATATAAATCCCCTTTGACTTTTGCGTTATTAATATTATACAATAAAAATATAAAAAAATCAACTACTAATTGATTTATTTAAATAAAGCAAAAAGTATTGCTTTTTATTCAAAGATATGGTATTATAAGATTTAACTTATATAAAAAGGAGTAGATATAAATGGGCGAAATTATAGCATTTGTTCTATATTTCGTTGCTATGCTTGGGATTGGTATATTTTTCTTTGCCACATCTAAAAGCAACGGAGAAAAAGATTATTTTTTAGGCGGTCGTTCAATGGGACCATGGGTTACTGCAATGAGTGCACAGGCATCTGATATGAGTGCATGGCTTTTAATGGGACTTCCTGGAAGCATTATTGCTTTTGGCCTTGGTCAGGCGTGGATAGGAATTGGCCTTGCAATCGGTACTGCACTTAACTGGATTATTGTTGCCAAGAGACTTAGAAAGTTCTCTAAAGCGGCAGGGGACTCAATTACACTTCCACAGTATCTTACAAACAGATTTTTAGCAAAAAGCTCTGCACTTAAGATTATCTGTGCTATAGTATTTTTAGTCAGCTTTACAATCTATGTAGCTTCTGCGTTTTCAGCAGGAACAAAAGTTTTTGTTCAGCTTTTTCCTGCACTTGATCCTACAGTTGCAATGATTATTTTTGCGGCAATTATTCTTGTATATACATTCCTTGGCGGTTATAAAGCAGTTTGCTGGACAGACTTTTTCCAGGGACTTTTAATGCTTGTTGCTCTTGTTACTGTTCCTGTTGTTCTTGCTCTTTTTGGAAATATTGATGCAGAACTTTTAAATCAGACAATAACAAATGCTTCAGGTACAGAATATAAGTTTGTAAGCAGCTTCTTTAGTGCAAGTTGGCAAGAAATTATATCAGGACTTGGTTGGGGACTTGGATATTTTGGTATGCCACACATTCTTGTAAGATTTATGGCAATCGAAAAACCAAGTATGGTTAAGAAATCATCCATTGTTGCTATTGTATGGGTTGTTATTTCACTTGCGGCTACAATCGTACTTGCATACTTTGGCAGAATGTATATCTTAAATGACGGTGTTTCTTTTGCAGAATATCTTCTTGCAGATTTAGGAAATCAGGAGCTTATCTTTGTTGTTCTTACAAGAAAGCTTTTCCCAGCATTTATCGCAGGTATTCTTCTTGCGGCTATCATTGCAGCATCTATGTCAACTGCTGACTCTCAGCTTTTAGTTGCATCATCTTCATTTACAAGCGATATTTACAAGCCTATTATAAGAAAGAAAGCTTCAGAAAAAGAAGTTCTCTGGGTAGGAAGAATTGTTGTTGTGATCGTTGCAATTATTGCATACTTTATTTCAAGTAGCAAGGGTGAAGGTGCAGCAGCTATTATGAGCCTTGTATCAAATGCATGGGCATTATTTGGTGCAGCATTTGGTCCTGTAATTCTTCTTTCACTTTTCTGGAAGAGATTTACATATAAAGGTGCAATTGCAGGTATCGTAGTTGGCTCAGTTGTTGATATTGTATGGCTTATGTATTTAAGCTCAACAGGAATTTATGAAATTATTCCTGGAGCAGTTGCGGCTCTTATTGCAGCAGTAGTGGTAACACTTATTGATAAGAAGCCTGAACCTGAGGTTGAAGCAATATTTGATGCAGCAACAAACGAAAATCTTGATGACTAAATTTTAAATGATATAAAAAATTCCCTTCCAGGCGAAGGGAATTTTTTATTATAATTAGAATGTGTATAAATCGTTTCTGTGTTCATTAACGAAAATATCTCTATCATTACCGCCGTTAACACCAAATGATTTATATTCACTGATTGGTCTTTCGTCTAAATCTATTTTTGCCATTACATAATTTGATGTGCCTTCGCCTCTTACAAGGAATTCACCGGTTGTTGGGTGAGCAATACGGCAGTTGCCAGGTACAGGATGTGATGTAATAATATACATACCTGTATCTCTTGCTCTTGTAACATGTCTTTCTTCGTGGTAGCCTCTTGTAAGCCAGAATAACATTTCTGCACCCTGTTTTTCAATTTCCTTTGAAGCTTGTGTAAACCACTGGTCCCAACAAATTAAAATACCGAATTTACCGATAGGTAAATCAAATACTTTAAGTGCATCACCAGGAACAAGACCAAGCTTAAGCTCTGAAAGTGTAAGATGTGTTTTTCTGTATTTGTCAAATATTTTACCATCAGGAGTGATAACGAATGCGGCATTGTACTGCATTCCGTTTTTGTCCTGCTCGTTACAGGTGAAGAGTACATACATACCGTACTGTTTTGCTTTTTCGCAAACCTTTAAAACTTCAGGACTTTCCTCAGTTAAGAATAATCTTTTGCCACCTGCCTGAAGACAGTGAACGCCTTCTGTAAAGCAGATGATGTCAGGTTTTTCTTCTGCAGTTCCTGCTCTGTCAAGAATATCATAAACTTCTTCAAGGTTGCTTTCAGGTGAACCTTTAATACCGATATAAGCAGTTGCAACATTTATAATTCTGTGAGGCTTCTTTTCGCCAATTTCAAGCTTAAGGTCTGAGAATTCTACTTTGTTATCGCCAAAGAAGAAACCAAAGAGATTGATTTCACATTTTACAGCGCCGCTTGGAACTTCTTCGTCATATGTGAAGATTTCTTCAGTTTTAGCGAAATAGCTTGACTGAATTTTTGTACCGTCTTCACCAAAGAAGAGTATCATAGCCATTGCCATAGTGCCTTTGCCTGTCCATTTAACCTTTATTTCTGATGTAATGCGTTTGCCCACTTCTTTTGAAATATCAAAGCTTGTGAAAAACATTCCTGCAGAGTAGTAAGCATCCTTTTTTGGTGAAAGAACAAGCTTTTCTTCTGATTTTGTAAATTCAGGGATTGTTACATCAAGGAAACTTTTAGTTTCAAAATCGTTTAAATTAATAATCAAGTTTAATTCCCTCCGGTTCATCGTTAATGTGGTTTTTCATAACTATAACTTTTCTCTTAAGTGAGTTGCTCATAGGAGTTTTGTACATATAAACTGTTTCTTCACCTGATGTTGTTGGAATAAGAACAGATTTTGATGTGTCAAGAAGTGTGATGAATTTTTCTGTGTTTTCAATTTCTGCTTTCATTTCGTCCTGAATGAGTTTTTTGATTTCAGCTTTATCGTCAGTTTTGTCAGCCATATGTGTAAGATACTGAACCTTTATAAGAGCCTTATCACTTACAATCATATGCTTCATTGCAGAAATTCTGTCTTTTAAGTCAACCATATGTGCAGAAATGTTTTCGCCAAGGTCTTCAATTAATTTAATTGCCTGTTCAAGTTCAGGAATAAGAACTTCTTCGCAGAATTTTGCTGCGTGTTTAAGCACTGCATCTGATGTCTGCTGCATAAAGTTGAAGCAAGACATATCAACCCATGAAGGATCTGTTTCATATGTATAGAACATATATGGTTTGTAGTATCTTGTTTCGTTGAAGGTGAGAACTTTCTGGTTAGGAACAACAGGCCAGAAAAGTTTTCTGAAGAGTGTTCTTGCAGAAACAAAGAGTGAACAAGCCCAGTACATCATATCGCCTGTTTCAGGGTCTTTTTTAGCAAGAGGTAAATCTTCGTAGAATTTGTCACAAAGTGCCCATACCTTAACAAGAGCCTCTGCTTCTTTTTCATTCTTTGTGAAACGGAAAGCCTGTTTATTTAAAAATGCATCAAAGTCGTTAATATCGTTGTATTTGATTTCTCTGATGATTTCGTTGTTGATATAATCAGGAACAAATGCTCTTGTGCAAAGGCCGCCTCTTAATGTGAAGTTAGGAACCTTGCTTTCAACAACCTTTAACAGATGATTGTATGTTGCTTTTGGATATGGGAAACCAACAAGCGGAGCAAAGGTTTTCCAGTCGTGAGCAACACCGTGAGTAATAAACTGAGCATCTTCAAGTCTTTCTTCAATTTTTGCTTTATAGTCTGATGCATCACCAATACCGAAATCGTCTGCACCTGATGCATAAGATGTGAAGTTGAATGTAACACCAACATTTTCAGGGAGATTGTTCATAACATCTCTTTTTTCTCTGTCAGAGAAAACCCAGTCAAGGTTAAGATTAACTCTTGTGTCTTTGTTATATTTTTTAGCTGTGTTGCTTAATGTCGTGAGAAGAGGGTTAACAATTTCGTGGAAATCTTTATTGAAAAGTCTTAACGGACCGTTGCTCTTCATATATGTACGGTCAGCCCATGGGAAACTTGCGTTTGAGTCCTGTGACCAGATTTCAAACAAAGCAAGTTCAGGAACATCTTCCATAAGCATAGCCATCATTTCGCTGAAATGTTCAAGAACAAGTGGGTGAGTAGGGTCAAGACCATATTCAGGAGCTGCAGAATATGCATCATAGTCAACTCTTGCACCACGAAGTTCAGGATATTTCATAAAGAATCTTTCAGGGATGCATCTTGGCTCAAATGTAGTAAATACAGGAGCAAGACCAAGTGCATTTGCGAGTCTGGCATTGTTTTTAAGGTTGTTTCTGTTCTTTTCGAGCATAGTTTCTTTGTGAACGCCTCTAAAAAGTTTGCTTTCATAGAACATATCAAGTCCAGGGCAGTATGTACACCACCAGAAATAAACATCGTCTTTATGACCTCTTTCTCTTACCTGAATAGGAATATCATCGTAAAGAACGTTAACTTCAAAGCTTTCAACACCTGCACGAACAGTATCTATCATATGGATTTCAAGGTCGAAATCGTCTCCTGCTCTTGCAAAACCGCCGTAGAAATCATCAAAGTTTTCATAGAGTCTTTTGAATTTTGATACGTTGTATTCTTTAATATCTTCATCAGCTCTGTCTAAAACCTTTAAAAGAGCGTGGATACAGTCAAGCTTTCTGTCACCACAGATAATAAAGCCACCGTCTGATGTTTTGTAAATTGCGTGCCATCTTTCGCTGACTTCTTTAACAAAGTCTGCAAATTCTTTGTTGCTTTTAGCTTCTTCAAGAGTGCAGATATTGATTGCACCCTCTTTAATTGAAGAAGAAATTTCATATTCAAGACCAAGCTTTCTGCTGATAAGCTCAATACCATCTTCATAGCTTGAAAGAGCCTTGCTGAGATTGATTTTTAACATAAAGTTTTCCTCCAAATTTATTTATATTCTTATTATAAAATAATCTGACTGAAATGTCATTATCTTATTCGCTTAATAATGTTACAAATCAATCATTTTCTTTTTGACAAAGAGGAGATTTTGTATTATACTTAAGTAAAAGAGGTGTGTTGTGTGAGTGAGCTTGAAAAACTTGAAAAACTTGAAAACCCTATAAAAGAGTATCAAAGAACAGGATATTCTGCCCATTCTCCAAGCTGGGAATGGCACAGAAATGAAAATGTCTGCACTCTTTATTATATAATATCAGGGACACTGAAAATTTCTTTTTTCAATAAAGAATTTATCTGCAAAGAAAATGATATGTTTTATCTGTTGCCAGGAGAACAGGTGGTAATGACAAACCCATCTGATACAGAAAAGGTATCGCTTTATTATGTGATTTTTGATTTTATAGAGGGACAAAGCTTTGAAGCTTTAGGTGTTGAAAGAATAATTGAGGATAACGACAGGAAGTTTTTTCATCTGTTCAGAAGCCTTTATAAAACAAGACTTGCTGAAGGTGTTGCATATAAAATAAAAGAGTATGCAGAATTTTTAAAGCTTTTTTATGAAATTGTAACCAGCGGGATAAATACAGATGAAAAACATAAGGTTGATTTAAAGCTGGGTGAAGCGGTTCAGTATTTGAAACGAAATTTTTATAAGGTGGTTACGGTAGAACAACTTGCGGACCTTTCAGGATACAGTGTGTCACATTTCAGAAGACTTTTCGTTAAAAACTATGGTGTTTCACCGCAGGAATATCTATTGAACTACAGAATATCAAAAGCAAAAGAAATTCTTATAGATGAAGAAGACAAAAGCGTTGATGAAATAGCAGAGCTTCTCGGAATGTGCAACTCGTCATATTTCTGCAAAATATTTAAGAAAAAAACAGGTATGTCGCCACATAAATATAAAAAAGAAAATATAGAATAATATAATACTATGTAAAATTTTAAACGGAGTTACCATTCAGGTAACTCCGTTTTTGGCGCACCAAAAGGGATTCGAACCCCCGACCTGCGGTTTAGGAAACCGTCGCTCTATCCTGCTGAGCTATTGGTGCAATTGCTAATATTTTAAGACTTTGCAGGTTATTTGTCAAGGTGTATTTTAGCAAATATAGAATGTAATGATATAAGCCTCGACAAAATATTGCTTTATTTTTTATTCTGTGTTATAATATTATGAAATTTAATGAAATCAATGAAAGGAATTATTATATGAAAAAGAAACTTTATAAATCTCAGACAGACAAAAAACTATGCGGTGTTTGTGGTGGTATTGCTGAATATTTTGATATAGATTCAACCATTGTCCGTCTGGCATTGATTGCATTTACAATTCTTGGCGGTTCAGGAATACTTGCATATATTATTGCGGCACTTGTTATGCCTAAAGGTGAAATATAAGCTATATTTTAGGAGTGATAAAATGAGAAAATGGGGAGACAGATACGATGCAAAGCTCGTTAGAGATATTGACGGATTGCATCATTATATGGCATATCTTATGCCTAAAAGAACAGACGCGGAAGTATATATAAACGAAAAAATTGATGTAACAGAGCTTTTGAAATACATAAAAGAAAAAAACGCGTCAGGTGAAAGAAAGGTTACTGTTTTTCATTGTGTAATTTCTGCGGTTGCAAGAACTGTTAAAATGAGACCGCTTCTTAACAGATATATTTCAAGAAAGCGTTTTTTTGACAGAAACGAAATTTCTTTAGGCTTTACTGCCAAAAAGCAGTTTAGTGACCATTCAGAAGAAACTTTGTTTGTTTACAGACCAAAGGACAATGAAAATGTTTGCTCTATAACAGACAAACTTGCACCTCAGATTACTAAAATGAGAAAAGAAAAGAAAGGTCAGAGTGTTGACGATATTTTGAATATTGTTAAAAAGCTTCCAAGACCTATAATGAGTTTGTTTATCGCATTTATGAATTTTGCCGATGCATACGGACTTATGCCAAAAGGCTTTAGTCGTATTGACCCAAATTACTGCACAGTAATGCTTTCAAATCTTGGAAGTATTAAGTGCGATGCAGTTTATCACCACCTTAATAATTTCGGTTCAACCAGTATCATAATGACAATTGGTGAAATACACAAAGAAATTATGATAGATGCTGATGGAAATCAGGCTATAAGAGATGTAATGAATCTTGGCGTTACTCTTGATGAAAGAATTGCGGATGGCTTCTATTTTGCCCGTTCATTAAAGCTTATTAAGCATCTTTTCAAAAATCCTGAACTTTTAGATAAAACACTTGGGGAGGAAATTGACTTTGAATTCTGAAGCTAAATGGTTTAAATATTATGGAAACACCCCAAGGACACTGGAATATCCTGATATTTCAATGTATGAACTTTTAATACGAACAAAAGATAAATATCCTGAATATACTGCTTATGATTTTATGGGGAAAACAGTAACCTATAAAAAGTTTGTTGAAGAAATTGATGATTGCGCCAAAGCGTTAACTGCACAGAAAATCAAAGCAGGGGACAGAGTAACTGTTTGTCTTCCTAATGTACCTCAGGCAGTTATTATGTTTTATGCCATTAATAAAATCGGTGCAGTTGCAAGTATGGTTCACCCTTTGTCTGCAGAAAATGAAATACTTTTCTACCTTAATGAAAGCGAAAGTAAACTTGCAATCACTTTAAGTCAGTTTTATGACAAATTTGAAGGCCTTAAAGGTAAAACAAAGGTAGAAAAAGTAGTTGTTGCTAAAATCGGTGAGGCACTGCCAACCATAAAAGGTATTGCATATAAATTTATAGGAAACGAGCCAAAGGTTGTAAAAGACCCATGGGTTATAAGCTGGAACGACTTTTTAAATAATGGTAAAGGTGAAAAAGAAGTACTTGTTGATGGAAAAGGTGATGATTCTGCCGTAATTTTATTCAGCGGCGGAACAACAGGCACTTCAAAAGGAATTCTTCTTACAAATCTTAATTTTAATGCTCTTGCTATGCAGACTATTGCTGCATCAGGTTGTTTTTCTGCAGGAGATACTATGATTTCTGTTATGCCTGTGTTCCATGGTTTTGGTCTTGGTGTTGGTATCCACACAATGCTTTCATCAGGCGGAAGATGTGTTTTAGTTCCAAGACTTAATGTGGCAGAATTCCCATCTCTTTTCAAGAAGTACAGACCAAACTATATGGCAGGTGTTCCAACTCTTTTTGAGGCTATGATGAGAAACGAAGATATGAGAAAGGCTGACCTTTCCTGTCTTAAAGGTCTTTTCAGCGGTGGCGATTCTCTTTCAATTGAGCTTAAAAAGAAAATAGATACATTCCTCAATGAAAGAGGAGCAAAAATTCAGGTTAGAGAGGGCTATGGCACAACAGAGTGCGTAACTGCAAGTTGTCTTACACCTGTTGATTATTACAGAGAGGGAAGTATTGGAATTCCATTCCCTGACACATACTATAAAATTGTTGTTCCTAACACAAACGAAGAAGCAAAACCAAAGGAAATGGGTGAAATTTGTATTTCAGGACCTACTCTTATGAAAGAGTATATAAACAATCCTAAAGAAACAAGCCAGACCTTAAGAGTTCACGAAGATGGAATTACCTATCTTCATACAGGTGATCTTGGTTATATGGATGAGGACGGTTTTGTGTATTTTGTGCAAAGACTTAAAAGAATGATTGTAACAAGCGGATATAATGTTTATCCGTCACAGATAGAAAATGTTATTGACGCTCACGAAGCTGTTATGTTCAGCACAGTTATAGGTGTTAAGGACGATTTAAGAATGCAGAAAGTTAAAGCGTTTATTGTTCTAAAGGACGGCTTTACACTAACTGATGAAATAAGAGAATCAATCAAAGCTCATTGTGAAAAAAATATTGCAAAGTATGCTCTTCCAAAGGAATATGAGTTCCGTTCAAGCTTACCAAAAACACTTGTTGGTAAGGTTGCATACAGAGAACTTGAAAAAGAGGAAGAAGAAAAGCTTCTTGCAAAGTAAAAGACGGAGAAATTTATGGTCTATACTATTACATTTAATCCTGCACTTGATTATGTTATGAAAACTGAAAAGCTTGTTTCAGGTCAGGTAAACAGAAGCACAAGTGAGTATCTTGTGGCAGGAGGAAAAGGAATAAATGTTTCCATTGTATTAAATGAGCTTGGTGTTGAAAATACTGCACTTGGCTTTGTTGCAGGTTTTACAGGCACGGAAATAGAAAGACTTTTAAGTGAGCAGAAAATTAAAACCGATTTTGTAAAGCTTGAAAATGGAAACTCAAGAATAAATGTTAAAATAAAAGCAGAAACAGAAACAGAGCTTAATGCAAAAGGACCTGAAATAACAGAAAATGATTTAGATAAGCTTTTAAGAAAACTCGAAAAAGTAAATGAAAATGATTTTGTTGTGCTTTCAGGAAGTATTCCAAAGGGTGTCGATGAAAATATATACTGCAAAATAGCAGAAAAAGTCAATGCTAAACTTGTGGTAGATGCAGAGAAAAAACTGCTTCTTGAAACCCTTAAATTTAAGCCGTTTTTAGTAAAACCAAATCATATTGAGCTTGGTGAGATGTTTGATGTTATTATAAATACTTCTGATGATGCAATAAAATATGCAAAAAAGCTTGTTGATATGGGAGCAGAAAATGTTTTTGTTTCAATGGCGGAAAAAGGCGGAGTTATGGTTAATGGTGAGGAAGCCTTTTGTATGGAAGCACCGAAAGGAAAGCTTGTAAATTCCACAGGTGCAGGAGATTCTTCCGTTGCAGGTTTTATTGCAGGTTATATTGAAGTCAAGGATTATGAAAAAGCGTTTAAAATGGGAATATGTGCAGGAAGTGCAAGTGCATTTTCCGAAAATCTTGCAACCAAAGAAGAAATCATAAAATTGTTGACAATTTTAAAATAATGTGGTATTATTATTAAAGTTTAATAGTAAAGACTTTGAAGGAGAGTGCTCCTGCAGATGCTTTCAAGAGAGATGGCGGTTGGTGTAAGCCATTAAAGATAAGCAGGTTGCTGTAGCTCCCGAGTCGGAAGGAAGAAAGCATCAGCAAGTAGAACCTTCCCGAGAATGCTGCGTTAGTGCATAGGGCTTGATGGAGTCTGAAGTGGCACAGTTTTGTGCAATTTGAGTGGTACCGCGGGTATGAATTATGCTCGTCTCAAAGATCAAGTCTTTGGGGCGACTTTTTGTTTTCTCAAAGAAATCGAAAGGAGAAAATCATAATGGAAGAAAGAATGACCGGTCTAGACTTCAAAATGAGCGAAGTTGCGGCCAGAATTAAAGAGCTTCGTCAGATTGACGGAATTTCTGTTGAAACAATGGCAAAATTAACAGGTGTTTCAAGAGAAGAATATGTTGCCTGTGAAGCAGGTCAGCACGACTTAAGCTTTGCGTTTATTTACAGATGTGCTTTAGCTTTCAAAGTTGGTGTAACAGATATTATCGAGGGTGAAAGTGCGAATCTTCGTTCATTTACTGTTACAAGAAGAGGAGAAGGACAGAAAATTGATCAGGCGCATGGTATGGTTTACCACAGCCTTGCTGCAAACTTTAAGAACAGAGTTTCAGAACCTCTTTATGTTCACAGTATCTATGATGAAGCGGCAGAAAGAAAAGATATTGAGCTTACAACTCACGAAGGTCAGGAGCTTGATATTGTTTTAAAGGGTAGCCTTAAAATTCAGATTGGCTCACACAGTGTTGTTTTAAACGAAGGCGACAGTGTTTATTTTGACAGTTCAACACCTCACGGTATGATAGCAGTTGGCGGTCAGGACTGCGAATTTTATGCTATCGTTCTTCAGGGACAGGAAAAGATTATCCACTCTGAAGAAAAGAAAATCAAAAAGACCAAGTTTAAACCACATCAGGAATATAAGAGAATTTATCACGATTTCATCGAAACTGTTGAAGATGAAAACGGTTCACTTGAATCAATAAGCTTTAAAAACGAAGATAAATTCAACTTTGCGTTTGATATAATTGATGGTATTGCAGACAGAAAGCCTGAAAAGGTTGCAATGGTTCACTTAAGCAAAAACCACGAAGAAAGAAAGTTCACTTTCCTTGATTTTAAGAAAGAGTCTGCAAGATGTGCAAACTATTTTGAATCTATCGGCATCAAAAAGGGAAGCAAGGTAATGCTTGTTCTTAAGAGACATTATCAGTTCTGGATTGCAATTCTTGCACTTCATAAAATTGGTGCAGTTGCAATTCCTGCATCAAATCTTCTTCAGGAACACGACTATGAATACAGATACAATGCGGCAGAGGTTGATGCAATCCTTTGCAGTGCAGACGGTGATATTGCAAATCAGGCAGAGCTTGGTGCAAAAAATGCAAAATGGTTAAAAGAAAAAATCATAGTTGGAGGCACAAGAGACGGCTGGAGAAACTTTGACGAAGAATATAAAGTGTTCCCTGATGTTTACGAAAGAAAAGCCGATTCACCTTGCGGTGAAGATGATATGCTTATGTACTTCACATCAGGTACAACAGGCAATCCTAAAATGGCTCTCCATAGCTATAAATATCCTCTTGGACATTTCCATACAGCAAACTATTGGCACTGTGTTGACCCTAACGGTCTGCACCTTACAATTTCAGATACAGGCTGGGCAAAAGCTGCATGGGGTAAGATTTATGGTCAGTGGCTTTGTGAGGCTGCACTGTTTGTATATGACTTTGACAAGTTTGATGCGGCAGACATTTTGCCTCTCTTTGCAAAATATCAGATTACAACATTCTGTGCACCACCTACAATGTACAGAATGTTAATGAAAGAAGATATTTCAAAGTACGATATGAGTCCAGTTCAACATGCAAATACTGCAGGTGAAGCATTGAACCCTGAAGTTTATAAACAAAATCAAAGTCTGCTTGGTATTGATATTATGGAAGGCTTCGGT
>JAZSLZ010000036.1:0-5542 GCA_045535635.1 Clostridia bacterium | reverse complement strand
CCAAGCTTTTCCATAATAACCTGAACATTTATATTTCCAATTGAACGGGCACTTACCGTAACTTCAGCATCAAGCTGCATTATTACGAAAGATGCTTCAATTTCATTTACGGAAAGCAGTTTATCTGCCGCCTGAGCCGCCATAACTCTCATATCACTTGGATATTCCTCATAGCTGCAGGAAATGGCGATTTTATTATTAATAATTTCTGCATCAGAAATAATTTTTGCAATTTTTATATAACTGTCAAAATCATTTTTGAAAAACTTTCTTACCTGATCAATGTCAATATCACATCTTTTCAGATATGCCGCCGCTTCAAAGGTTCTTACACCTGTTCTTGTAGCAAAGTCCTTTGTATCAAGCATAATACCTGCATAAATTGCTTCAGCTTCATACTTTGAAATTTTAAAACCTGAGCCAACATACTGTAAAAGCTCTGCAACCAGCTCACAGGTTGAAGATGCATAAGGCTCGTGATACTTAAGATTTGCTTTTTCAATAAATTCTGCGCTTCTTCTGTGATGGTCAATAAGAATAATATTATTATTTTCAAGAAGCTCAGGCACTTCTGTATAAGCAGGTCTGTGAGTATCAACAACCACTACAACTGTTGAATCGTCTGCAAGTTCAATAGCTTCTTCTTTTCCTATAATAACGTCTTCATAAGAAATATTCTCGCTTATTCTTTTAACAAGCTGATTTATCTGCGGACTTTTACTGTCACAGACGATACGTGCATCCTTTCCCATTGAATGAGCAATAGCTCTCACGCCTACAGCGGCACCAAAAGCATCAGCATCAATATACTTATGTCCCATAATTATAATATTTGACGCGTGTTGGAACAACTCTTTTAATGCAAGTGTTGTAACTCTGGCTTTAACCTTTGTAGTTTTTTCATGCTCTCTCGACTTACCGCCGTAATATACAAGATTATCATTTTCTTTTGTAATTGCCTGGTCTCCGCCTCTGCCAAGAGCAAGAGTTATTGCAGATCTTGCAAAATCTGCTTTTTCTTTAAGAGACTGACTGTTAAAGCCGATACCCATACTTAATGTTGCACTGTATTTATTGCCACACTTTATTTCTTTTACACTTTCAAGTAAAGAAAATTTATTTTCAATCATTTCATCAAGGTCTTTTTGCATAAAGATAACAAAATACTTATCCTTTTCAACCTTTTTGATTATACATTCACTGTCGCTGAACCAGTTATAAATTTTATTATCTATTTCAGCTATAAACATACTGTGGTAATTTTCAGGTGTGCTTCTTAAAGCTTCGTCGTAGTTGTCAACAATAATTTCTGCAATAACAGGTGCTTCTTTTTTGTATTTTTCAACATAATTAAATGTTTCACTGTCATCAAAAAGATATAGCACGCCGAATTTTGTTTCGCCGTCTTTTTTATCCATTTTTATCACATTTCCAAACACACAATAATGTCTTTCATTAATAGATGTGTTAAAAATAATTTTTTCGTCCTCGAAAAGTTTACCTAAAACAGGCTGCTCAAATAATGCATCTACAGATGTCCCGAAAAGCTCCTGTTCCTGGTAGGTTTCATAAAACTCTTCATTACACCATAACACACTGCCGTCCTTTTTGAAAAGAACAACAGGCATAGGAGCATACATAAGACATTCCTTTGTTGCATTATCTACATGGAAAGTTATCTGTTCAATATAATTTGCAAAATTACCGTGGTTTTTCTGCACAATTTCAAAACAAAGTATTGCAAGTAAAATGGCGCATATAATCTGTGTTATACCCCATACTGTATTAAACATTAAGGTTACAACGCCAAAAACAACCATTACCAGAATACATATTATTAAACTGAAGAAATTATCGCCTTTGTTAAGCATAATTAAATTCCTTTCTGTTATTCTTCAAATTTGTTAAGCCTTCTGAAATCCCTTCTTGCATCCCACAAAGCAATTAATACCAATATCATAGAAAAAATACCTGTTAAACCTATAGATAACATCATAAGTCCCAGAATTCTCTTTACTAATACAGGTGCCTTCATTCTATATTTAATGAGATAATAAATAACCGAAGCACCGCAAACAGCAAGATAAAAATTAAGTACAATATACACGTTTGTAAGAGCTATTGAAATAATACCATCTTTTACTAAATAACTTGCTATAATTGTAGCAATGAAAACAATAACAGTTACACTGTCTGCCTTGAATTCTGAAAAAGTAACATTTAGCTGATTTTCGCATTTAAAGCATTTAAGAATAAAGGCAGTTATATATGCCAGAAAATATCCTGTAAAAGCAAATGTAATTATCATAATTGCAATAAACAGATTTTTAGACAGTGCCATATATTCTCTTACAAACGAAAGGTCAATATCTGTTTGAGTCATTGTTGTCATAGAAAACAAAGTTTGCTCCATTACATCAAACATTTCCGTAACAGGATTTATACCAAGCACATATATCGAATAAATAATATACGCCGTATAAACGCCGCCTGTTGCAAGAATTCCTCCAAGTATTGCAATATTTCGTCCAAGACTCTTTTTTGCGGAAATTCCCACAAGTACACCAGAAACCACAAGCATAGGAATTATACAAAAGGTTGTAAACAAATCTTTTGTTATAATCAAACTAAACGCAAGATTAATTGAAATTGTCAACGCAAGAGCATATCCGTTTGAATTAACATATTCTGTTGCATAAACTGCATTGAAAATAAGAGGCATCAAAAGTGCAACAATCATAGAATTTGCACCTGCAACTATTGTTGCCATACTTATAACGGTACAGAATACAAACACTGTTATCTGCTTTTTCAATATACACCTCTCCTTATACCATAGATAAATTATATTATAGCATTTATTATTTAAATCTTCAATAGTTTTTTGATTTTTTTCAAATAAAAAAGCAAGTCTTTTAAACTTGCATTTTTCATATTATTTTATTGGCTCAAAATCCTCTGCTCCGTGTTTGCAAACAGGACATATAAAATCGGCAGGAAGTTCATCACCCTCATAAACATAACCGCAGATTTTACATACATAACCTTTCTTCTTTTCAACCTTCACTTTTGGTTTTACATTTTCAAAGTAATAGTCGTATGTCAGAGATTTTTCATCTGATAACACCTTTGCTTCAGTAACATCTGCAAAGAATACAATATGTGTTCCCACATCTTCTGTTTTAAACACTTTAGCATTTATAATGGCATTTGTATTTTCTGTTATGTGAGCAATTGAGTTATTACCTCTTTCCCACCCTGAAAAGTTTTCAAATTTATTTACCGTTTTACCACTTGCAAAACCAAATCTTTTAATCATATCAAAGTTTGTTTTCTGGCTAAGACATGAAACAGTAAACTCATTTGTTTCTTTTATCATTTTAGTAGTATGATTTGCTTTATTAACAGCAACTAAAATTCTTTTTGGTGTATCCGTTATCTGAATAACTGTATTTACAATACATCCGTTATCTTTCCCTTCACACTTTGCAGTTAAAACATAAAGTCCGTATGAAAGCTTAAACATAGCATTATTATCAATCATTGCAATACCTCATTTCTTCTATATAACTAATATTACCAAATTTATCAGATTTAGTCAATAAAAAACAACCTCCGAAGAGGTTGTTTATAAATTACTGTTCAACTACATTTTTGTGTTTTGCAGCTTTCTTAAGCATAATCCAGAAGTTTCCTGAAAGGAATACTGATGAATAGAAACCTGAAACAACACCTACGATAATAGGAAGCGCAAATTCTTTGATTGCATCTACGCCCATAAAGTAGAGAAGCACAATTGTGATTAAAGTTGTAATTGTTGTGTTGATTGAACGGCCCATTGTCTGCCATACACTTTTGTTAACAAGTGTCTGGAATGGTTCTTTTCTTGTGAGTCTTGAATTTTCTCTTACTCTGTCAAACATAACGATTGTTGCGTTGATTGAGTAACCAAGAATTGTAAGCATTGCTGCAATGAATGATGAGTTTACAGGAATATCAAAGATAAGATATACTGAAGCCATAATCAAAACATCATGGATAAGAGCCATAACTGCAGCTACACCTGATAAGAATTCAAATCTTACAGAAATGTAGATAAGCATAAGAATTACTGCAATAATAACGGCAATAATTGCTTTCTGCTGTGTTTCTGCACCAACTGTTGCAGATACTGCTTCAAAGTTTTCTGCTTCAGCTGCAATACCATATTCACCTGCAAGAGCATTAAGAAGCTCTGCTTTTTTATCGTTTGTAATTTCAACAGTTCTGATAACTGCCTTATTACCTTCTGATTTCTGAACAGTTACGTCTGTTCCAAGAACTTTTTCTGCGAAGTTGTTAAGTTCAGCATCACTGAAATCTTTACCCATATCAATTGTAAGTGATGTACCGCCGATAAATTCTGTATCAAGATTAAATCCGCCGTTTACAATTCCCATAATTATACCGATAACGATAATAACCACAGGAATAATATAAAATATTTTGTTGTTTTTTGTTACGTTAAACATTTTCTATACCTCCTGTTAATTATTTGCCACCGTATAACTTGTGGTTTTTGCTGAATATACCTGCAAACTGTGTAAGAATAACTCTTGTAACGAATATTGCAGTGAACATTGAAATGATAATACCAAGACCAAGTGTAATAGCAAAGCCTTTAACTGTACCAACACCAACAACATAAAGAACAATTGCTGCAATTAATGTTGTGATGTTTGAGTCAATAATTGCTGCGAAAGCTCTCTTGAAACCTGCACCAACTGCAGCTTTAACTGTTTTACCTGAATTAATTTCTTCTTTGATTCTTTCAAAGATGATAACATTAGCATCAACCGCCATACCGATTGTTAAGATAACACCTGCGATACCTGCTAAAGTAAGGTTTGTGTGGAAAAGTCCCATTAAAAGAACGAAGAGACCAATGTATCCAACAAGAGCGATATCTGCTGCAAGACCAGGAATTCTGTAAAGAACAATCATAAGAAGCATAATAAGAAGAATACCGATTAATGCTGCTTTGATACTGTCTGCAAGAGCAGTTTCACCAAGTGATGCACCTACTGCACTCTGTTCAACAACCTTTAAGCTGAAAGGAAGCTGACCTGCACTGATTAAACTTGCAAGTTCTGCTGCACTCTCTGCAGTGAAGTTACCTGAAATAACTGCAGTTTCTGAATTAATACCTTCAGAAGCATATTCAGGACTAACTGAAGGAGCAGAAATTACTGTTTCATCAAGCATAATAGCGATGTAGTTTTTGCCTTCTTCTCTGTTTGCAGCAGCTTTTGTAGCATCTGCAAATTTCTGAATACTTTCTTGATTGAATGTAAGTTCAACATAGTTTTCAGCTACAGACATTTCTGAAATTTTTCCATACATTTTCTGAGCTTTTTTAACATCTGCACCATCAAGAACGATATTACCATCTGCATCTGCAAATACGAGCTTTGCTGTCTGACCTAACAATTTAACTGCATCATCAGGATTTGATACTGAAGGAATTTCAATTCTAACTCTCTTTTCACCCTGGATAGAAACA
>JAZSLZ010000093.1:0-3869 GCA_045535635.1 Clostridia bacterium | reverse complement strand
GGCAAAAAACTGAGGATAACCGGTAAGGGCAGATGTAATATAACCAATACGGCAGATGATGAGACCTTCTTTGAAAATTTGCCTAAAAACAGTAAGTTTATGTTCAGCTCATATTACAACTTCAATAACTATTGTGTAATTGACTTTTTTAATTCAATGGGAGTTGAAACTGTTGAAGAAAGAGGCGGACGAGTTTTCCCAAAATCAGAAAAGGCAATTGATGTTGTAAATGCAATGATAAGATTTGTCAAAAATGCAAAGGTGTCTGCCAAAAAAGATAAGGTCCTTAAAATTATTGCAGAGGATGGATGTGTTAAAGGCGTTAAATGCGTTGGTGGCGAATACTTTGCAGACAAGGTGATTATTGCAACAGGCGGAAAATCATACCCTCTAACAGGCTCAACGGGCGACGGTTACAATTTTGCCAGAGAAGTCGGTCATAAGGTTACACAGATAAGACCGTCTCTTGTACCTGTGGAAGCAAAAGAAGGTTTTTGTAAAGAACTTCAGGGGCTTTCTTTGAGAAATATTAAAATTTCACTTTTAAAAGAAAATAAAGAGGTGTTCAGCGACTTCGGTGAGATGATATTTACACATTTCGGAGTTTCGGGACCTGTTATATTGAGTGCAAGTGCACACATAGCTGATAATAGTGCATACAAAATTGTTATAGATTTAAAACCTGCACTTGATGAGAAAACTCTTGATAAAAGAATTTTAAGGGATTTCGAAACTTTTGCAAACAGAAATTTTTCAAATGCACTTGATGAGCTTCTCCCTAAAAAGCTCATACCTGTGATAATAAAATTAAGCGGTATATCACCGTATAAAAAAGTTAATATGGTAACAAAAGAAGAAAGAGAAAAGCTTCTTTATCTTCTTAAAAATTTCACAGTTAGTGTCAAAGGCTTAAGAAACATAGACGAAGCCATAATAACAAGAGGAGGAGTTGATGTTAATGAAATCAACCCTTCAACTATGGAATCAAAGCTTGTTAAAGGTCTTTACTTCTGTGGAGAGGTAATAGATGTTGACGCCTACACAGGCGGATATAATTTACAGATAGCGTTCTCTACCGGTCGACAAGCCGGCGAGAATGTATAAAGGAGGAAATATTATGAAAATAGCAATAGACGGACCATCAGGAGCAGGAAAAAGCACAATAGCAAAGGCGGTTGCCGCAAAGCTTGGATACACCTATATTGACACAGGTGCAATGTACAGAGCAATCGGTCTTTTTACTATCGAAAAAGGGATAAATATAGAGAATGGTTGTGAAGATGTAAAACCATATCTTGATGATATTTCAATTGAGCTTGTTTATATTGACGGAGCACAACATGTTATTTTAAACGGCAAGGATGTATCAGGAGAAATAAGAACACCTGCGGTTTCATCTGCGGCTTCAAAGGTTGGAGCAATTGCATCTGTAAGAGTTAAGCTTGTTGATATGCAGAGAGAAATGGCGGAGAAGATTGATGTTATTATGGACGGCAGAGATATTGGTACAAATGTTCTTCCAAATGCAGAAATTAAAATCTATCTTACTGCATCTGATGTTAAAAGAGCAGAAAGAAGATATAAAGAATTAATTGAAAAGGGACAAGATGTTAAGTTTGACGATGTTCTTGCCGATATGAGAATAAGAGACAAAAATGATTCAGAAAGAAAAATTTCCCCTCTTAAAAAGGCGGATGATGCCATAGAACTTGATACAAGTGAGCTAACACTTGAAGAATCTATGCAGGCGGTTAATGACATAATTGCAGAAAGAGTTGGTAAGTAATATGCTTAAATTATTATATTCATGCTTAAGAATGTTTTACAAAACGGCATTTAGAATTGAAATTGAAGGCGCAGAAAAATTTCCAAAGGATAAAGCGGCAGTTGTTATAGCAAATCATATGTCAGCTCACGATCCTATTCTTTTAATGGGAATTTTTGACGGACAAATAAGTTTTATGGCAAAAGAGGAATTATTCAAAAACAAATTCCTTGCATGGATACTCAGTAAAGTAGGTGCATTTCCTGTTAACAGACAAGGAAACGATTTAAAAGCTATTAAACATGCATTGAAAATTCTTAAAGATAATAAGATTTTAGGTATTTTTCCACAGGGGACAAGAATGACATCTGCGGAAGCTCAGCAGGCTAAAGGCGGAGCGGCATTTATGGCTATTAAATCCAAAGCACCTATTGTTCCAATTGCAATAAAAGGAAAGTTTAAACTTGGTTCAAAAATAACGGTTAAGGTTTTTGACGAATATTCAACAGAAAATGCTACAATGGAAAAAGAAGAAATGGAGAGAGTTTCAAATGAAGCTTTTTCTGTTATTGCAAAATATCTGGAGGCTTAAATGAAAATTGTACTTGCAAAAACTGCAGGTTTTTGTTATGGAGTTAACCGTGCAGTAAATCTTGCAGAAAAACAGGAAACAAAGGATAAAAAAACAGTAACCCTGGGTCCGTTGATACATAATCCAAGTGTTGTTGAAAATCTAAAAGCAAAAGGCATAGAGTGTGTAAATGATGCAGAAAATGTAGAAAATGGTAGTCGTGTTATTGTTAGAACACACGGAGTTAGCAAGGAAATTTTAAGTAATTTACAAGAAAAAGACTGTGAAATTGTTGATGCTACATGTCCTTTTGTAAAAAAAATTCATAATTATGTTGAAAAATATTCAAAAACAAGTTATAATATAATAGTTACGGGTTATGAAAATCACCCGGAGGTTGACGGAATTCTTGGCTGGTGTGATAATGCAACAGTTGTTTCTTCCGTAGCTGAAGCAGAAAAGCTTAACCTTACAGGTAAAGTTTTGGTTGTTTCACAGACTACTTTTGAAAAAGAGCTTTTTGAAAAAATAACTTCCGTTATCGCGGAAAAATGTCCTGATGCGGAAATTATAGATACAATTTGTTCTGCTACTGCTGAAAGACAGGCAGAGACACTTTCTTTAAGCAAAGAGTGTGATATGTTTGTTGTTATCGGCGGTAAAAACAGCTCCAATACAAACAGACTTTATGATATAGCCTCAAAATATTGCAAGAGGGTTGTGTTGGTAGAAGATGCATCAGAAATTATTACAAACGAGTTTGAAGATGCACAAAAGATTGGTGTTACCGCAGGTGCTTCAACACCCGCGTACATAATAAAGGAGGTAATTCACATGTTAGAAGAAAAAGAATTAAATTTTGAGGAGGCTCTTGAGAACACTCTAAAACCATTAAATACAGGGGATATTGTTAAAGGTACTATCATTAAGATTTCACCTAAAGAAGCAAGTGTAGATCTTGGTACAAAGCATGACGGTGTTATTCCGGCAGATCAGGTATCATTAGATCCTTTAGCTAAAATCGAAGATGTATTAAGTGTTGGACAGGAAGTTGAAGCTTTCGTTGTTCGTGTTAATGACAAAGACGGTTATGTTACTTTATCATTAAAGAAACTCCAGGTAAATGCAGCTCAGCAGAAAATTGTTGAAGCATTTGAAAACGGCGAAAATGTAACAGGCGTTGTTACAGAAATCGTTAACGGCGGTATGATTGCATTGGCATACGGTCAAAAAGTATTCATTCCTGGCAAACTTGCATCATTAAAGAGAAATCAGGACTTAAACGAATTCTTAAAGAAAGAAGTTACTTTCAGAATCATTGATATGGACAGAAGAAGACGTAAACTCGTTGGTTCTATAAGAGCTATCCTTGCTGAAGAAAGAAAAGCTCAGCTTGAAGCATTCTGGGCAAACATCGAAGAAGGTAAAGAAGTTGAAGGTACAGTTAAATCTGTAACAAGCTTCGGTGCATTCGTTGATATCGGTGGTGTTGATGGTCTTGTTCATGTTTCAGAGCTTACATGGAACAGCTAC
>JAZSLZ010000011.1:0-13782 GCA_045535635.1 Clostridia bacterium | reverse complement strand
TACAGTTTTGAGGTATATTTTCTTTTGGGATAATATACTTATTTCTGCATACAATCATTTTAGAATTTGATAAAAATGCAAATTCCATTTATGATTGTATGTGTATATCTCATGCTGTATAAATTGGTTTCGCGACTATCGGAGTTTGCGTTTTTTATGCGTCTGCTTCGGTAGGCGCATTTTTTAATTTGTAAATATTTAAAATAGGAGGGTTGATTATTTGTTGTTATATAAATTAATATTGCGCAAAACGATAAGATTAAAAAGGAGAAATTGTAAATGAACGATGTAATTATATCAACTAAAAACACCAACACAAAATATAAAAATACAGGTATTGTATGTGCAGTTATAATAGGTGTAATAGGCTTTCTTATTTTGTGCGGTTATTTTTTTCTTAGTAGTCATTCATCAGATGATACATTAATAGTAGTGCTTTTGGGGGGCTTGTTTTTTATTGGTGACGGAATAATAACAGCAACATTAAGATATATCAATGCTTCATCATATGTTGATATATACAAAGATAGAGTTATAGGAAAGGGAATTCAAAATTTTAGTGCATTGGATTTTAATTTGAAATTTGAACAAATAGGAAATATTTCCGTTGAGGGTATTTGGGTACACATACATACAAATAGTGGTAATTATAAGATTATGACAGATAAAAAGACTGCGACAGAGATATTTAACTATTATAATGAGTTAAAAGGTTAATGTGTCATAATGTTTAAGCAAAGGCAGGGATTATTAGTCTCTGCTTTTTGTTATGTAAATTTTGAATGAGATCTCAATGGAAAAATTATTCCACAGAAAATAAAGTTATAGGATCAAATTCCGCGAGTTGACAAGTGGAGGTAATTCAAGTATAATTAAAAAGATGGAAGGAGGAGCAGTATGCTGAAAATAGGTATTGAAAAAAATGACACATATTTAAATATTGCGGTTATAGTTTCGGCACTTTACGGACTTCTTCTTGTTTCAAGTGCAGTAAGAAGCAGCGGAAGCTGGTCAAACATAATAGTTCAGGCGGCAGCAATCATAATAGGTTTTGTGGCGATGCACATCATTAGCCGTATTGATTATGCATATTTAACTGAGCTTAATAAGGTTATAATGGCAGGGTATATATTTTTACTTATTCTTGTTCTTATAATCGGCATAGGTAAAGAGGATACAGGTACAACAGGATGGATTAGTCTTGGACCTGTAAACATTCAGCCGTCGGAGTTTGCCAAAATTGGTTATATAATTACATTTGCAACTCATCTTTCAAATGTGCAGAAAAAAATTCACAAGTTTTCAACCCTTATGGGACTTTGCCTCCATGCAGCAATACCGCTTGGTCTTGTTCTTCTTCAGCCTGACTACGGTACTGCTATGGTATTTGCATTTATAACAATTTTTATGATGTATTTCGGCGGAGTACGAATAAGGTATTTCGTTATGGGCTTTGCCGCTTTTGTGGCGATGATACCTGTTTTGTGGTTCTTTGTGCTTGACCAGTTCCAGAAAAACAGAATTTATGTATTTTTAGATCCACAGTCAAGTCCTATGGGTGCAGGATATAATGTTATTCAGTCAAAAATTGCGGTAGGCTCAGGAATGTTGTTTGGCAAAGGACTTTTTAAAGGTACACAAATTCAGCTTGACTATCTTCCCGGTAAGCATACTGACTTTATTTTTGCGGTGGCAGGAGAAGAGTTTGGACTTATAGGTTGTCTGCTTATAATTGCTTTAAGTGCAGTTATAATTTCAAGACTTTTAATTGGTGCAGAAAGAGTAAAAAAAGACAGTGGCTCATTTATTTTAATCGGTATAGCAGCTATGTTTTTATTCCAGAATTTTGAAAATATAGGTATGTGCATAGGACTTATGCCGGTAACAGGAATTCCTTTGCCGTTTTTCAGCTACGGCGGTTCATCTATGATAACAAGCTTTATTAGTATCGGCGTTGCACAGAGTATCCTAAAAAGAAAGAACTACATCTAAAAATACAGAAAAATAAGCTGTGCATCTTGCACTGATTGCTTCGCTTGTGTACACAGAAAAGTACACGACGCTTCACATCAGCACAACCTGCTTGCTTATTTTTTGTATTTAACATAGTGGAGATAAAAACAATGGAAAAAATAAGAATTGATAAAATATTGTCAAAAAGCGGTTTTGGCAGCAGAAGTGATGCAAAAGCCATTATAAAAAAAGGCAGAGTTTCGGTTGACGGAAAAATTGTAAGGTCGTCAAACGACAAAGCAGATCCTGAAAAGGTTTTTGTTGATGGTGTTAAAGTGAATTACAAGGAATTTATTTATCTGATACTGCACAAGCCTCAAGGGGTTGTAAGTGCAACAGATGACAATGTTCACACAACTGTTATAGATTTAATAGATGAAAAGTATTATACTTACGAGCCTTTCCCTGTGGGACGACTTGATATTGATACAGAGGGACTTTTGTTAATAACAAATGACGGTCAGCTTGGACATAATATGCTTTCACCTAAGAAGCATGTGGATAAAACCTACTATACAAGACTTTTAAACCCTTTGTCTGCAGAGGATAAGGAAAAAATTGAAAAGGGTGTTGATATCGGCGGTTATGTAACACAGCCTTGCAACATTGAAATTCTTGAAGATGGTGTGAATATAACAATTCATGAAGGGAAATTCCATCAGGTTAAGAAAATGTTCGAGGCGGTAGGGAACAAGGTTGTTTACTTAAAAAGAATATCTTTCGGACCTTTAACCTTGCCTGAAGATTTGCCTATTGGCGAATATATAGAAATTTCAAGAGAAGAAATAAAGGACTGCTGACGCAGTCCTGTTTTTATATGTTTGTATTACTTAAAAATTCCTTCAATCTTTCACTTTTCGGATTTAAGAACAACTCTTCAGGTGCACCCTCTTCTGCAATAACACCGCTATCCATAAAAATAACTCTGTCTGAAACATTTTTCGCAAAGTTCATTTCGTGAGTAACGATAATCATTGTCATAGAGCCGTCTGCAAGAGATTTAATAATATTTAAAACCTCGTTTGTAAGCTCAGGATCAAGAGCAGATGTAGGCTCGTCAAAAAGCATAATTTCAGGGTTAAGAGCGAGTGCTCTTACAATTGCAACTCTCTGTTGCTGACCGCCTGAAAGCTCACAGGGATAGTTCTTTATTTTTTCTGAAAGTCCTGCCTTTTCAAGAAGTGCAAGAGCGTTTTCTTCAATTTCTTTTAAAATTGCTTTTTTGTTTGCTTTAAAGTCCGGTCTTTCTTTAGCAAGAAGAGTTGGTGCTAAAGTTACATTTTCAAGCACATTGTACTGTGGAAAAAGATTGAACTGCTGAAAAACAAAGCCAAAGTTAAGCTGATTTTTACGAAGTTCTGCAGGTGACATCTGGTGTTGATTTTCACCGTTAAAAATTTCGTTTCCGTTTAAAATAATTTGCCCCTTATCTGCCTTTTCAAGAAAGTTTATACATCTTAAAAATGTTGTTTTCCCACTTCCTGATGAGCCAATGATTGAAACAACCTCACCCTTTTCCATTGAAAAGCTTATGTCCTTTAAAACCTCGGTTTTTCCAAAGCTCTTTTTTAAATTTTTAATTTCAAGTATTGCCATACTTTTTACCCCTTATAGTAATCAAGTTTCTTCTCTATGTATCCAAAGATAAGAGTGAGAATTCCGCAGAAAGCAAGATAGAACAAGCCTGAATAGAACAAAGGCCATAAAATATGCTCACTGTTCATAAAACGCTTTGCATTCCATGTTATTTCATATATCATAATAGTGTTTGCAAGAGAGGTATCTTTAACAAGTGTTAAAAACTCATTACTCATAGGAGGAATAATGCGTTTTATAACCTGCATAAGAACAACCTTGAAAAACACCTGTGACTTAGTCATACCAAGAACGGCACCTGCTTCATATTGACCCTTTGGAATTCCCTCAATTCCGCCACGGAAAATTTCTGAAAAATAACAGGCGTAATTAAGTACAAAGGCAATCATAACTGCAACAAAGGTATTCATACCATCAATCCCAAGAAGACCGGGACCAAAACCGAATACGATAAGCTGAAGCATAAGAGGTGTTCCTCTTATAACCCATATTAAGAGTTTAATTGGCCATTTAATAATAGAAAACTTGCTCATAGAACCAAAAGATATTATAAGTCCTAAAGGCAATGCCATTAAAAGAGTAAGACCGAATATTTTGAATGTTGTCCATAAACCTTCTAAAAGGCTTAATGTAACCGTTATAAATATTGACATATTTTCTTTCCTTTAAACCATTTAAAAAGGCAGAAAATCTTCTGCCTTTTTAAGATTTTTATTTATTAATTAAAGAGCTAAGTTAAGTCCGTATTTTTCTGCAAGAGAATCAAGTGTGCCGTCTGCTTTAAGCTCGTCAATTGCTTTATTAACTTTTTCTGTAAGCTCATCGCCTTTTCTGAAGCCGATACCATATTCTTCAGATGTAAGCTCGATTGAATATGAAAGACTGTCATAGCTTGTGCCTTCTGCAGTCATTGATTTAGCCATTGTGATGTCGATAACACAAGCATCAGCCTGACCGCCGATTACTGCGAGAAGAGCGTCTGTCTGAGCAGCAACAGGTGAATAGTTTGCATCTAAACCGTTATCTTTGATAGCAGCTTCACCGGCTGAACCAGCTTCTGCAGCGAATTTAAGATCTTTGAGGCTTTCTGCATCTTTGTAGTTGTCAATTGCATCTTTTTTCATAACAACAACCTGTGCATTTTTAACATAAGCCTTAGAAACATCGCAGTTAGCTTTAACTTCGTCAGAAATTGTCATACCGTTCCAGATACAGTCAATCTGTTTAGCATCTAAAGTAACAAATTTTGTATCCCAGTTGATTTCAATGAATTCAGGTGTTAGACCAAGTTTTGCACAAACAGCTTCTGAAAATTCTGTGTCAAAACCTGTAAGCTTATCGCCGTCCATATAGTTCATTGGTTCGTAAATTGTGTAGCCGATTTTAAGAGTGTTTTCAGCTTTTTCACCGCCACAAGCTGCTAATGTGAAAATCATCATAACAGCAAGTGCTAAACATAATAATTTTTTCATAATAAATTTCCTTCCCTTTATAAGATTTTAATTGATTATATCATAATAATTTATTAATGTAAAGTACTAAAATGCATTTTTTTACACTTTTCAATGAAAAAGTGCTTCTAAAAATCAGAACCAGGGGAAAGTCTTATGAAATATAAATAAAAGTAGCTGATTTTATATTAAAAATAACGGTTTGTGTATTGAAAGTGTAAATAATATATGTTATATTTTACACAAAAAGGTGACTGGAGGACAACAAATGAGAAAATTAACTGCTATTGTTATCGGTGCAGGTGGAAGAGGTATGGGATATACCAAAATAATGCACGATATGGAAGATAAATTTGAACTTGTGGGTATTGCAGAGCCTGTTCCTGAAAGAGTGGAATATGAGCTTTCATATTTCCCAAATGTTCCAAAAGAAAATATATACGATTCATGGGAAAAGATTTTAGACAGACCTAAGTTTGCAGACTTTGTAATTATTGCAACTCAGGACCAGATGCACACAGGTCCTGTACTTAAGGCTATTGAGCTTGGCTATGATATTTTACTTGAAAAACCAATTGCTCCAACACCTGAAGAATGTAAACAGATTGCAGAAGCGGCAAAAGCAAAAGGCGTTAAAGTTCTTGTTTGCCACGTTTTAAGATACACACCATTATACTCAACTCTTAAAAAGCTTTTGGACGAAGGAAAAATCGGCAGACTTATGTCCGTTCAGGCATTGGAGCCTGTTGGTAACAGACATATGGCACACAGCTTTGTAAGAGGAAAATGGAGCAACAGTGATACAAGCAGTCCTATGATTCTTGCTAAATGCTGTCACGATACAGACATTATTCAGTGGCTGGTTGGCTCACCTTGTAAAAAGGTTTCATCATTCGGTAATCTTTCATACTTTATAAAGGAAAACAAGCCTGAAGGTGCACCTTCAAGATGTACAGATGAATGTCCTCACAGAGAAAACTGTGTATTTGATGTTAAAAAGCTTTATATTGACAATAAATATATGGGCGGTGACTGGTTCAGAGAAACTGCATCAGATTCTGTAAATGTAACAGATGAACAAATGTGGGCATCGCTTCAGGAAACCAACTACGGAACCTGTATTTTTGAGGCAAACAACAATGTTGTTGACCATCAGGTTGTTAATATGGAATTTGAAAACGGTGCAACTGCTGCACTTACAATGACAGGCTTTTCACCTGACAGTGCAGGGCGTTCAATAAGACTTTTTGGTACAGAAGGTATGCTTGAAGCAACAGGCAGAAGCAAAAAAATTCTTTACACAAAATTCGGACAGAGAGTTGAAGACCAGTGGGGAGACAGAGTATCAGAGGAAATTGACCTTCTTTCAACAGGAAACGATGTTACCTCAGGTCACGGCGGCGGAGACGCAGGACTTATGCGTTCGCTTTATGAATACTTCACAGATACATACACAGGAAATGCAGCATCAACTGCAGAAGTTTCATATCTTAACCATCTTATAAGCTTTGGTGCAGAAGAATCAAGAGTAACAGACAAGGTTATTGATATTAAGGAATATTCAAAGAATTTATAATTTAAAAGCACACTGAGGCATCTTGCCTCAGTGTGCTTTGTTCTTGACTATATGGTGCAAATGTGTTAATATAAGCTATATGTTTTCAGAGAGGATATTATTATGGAAAGAGAAAAACTTAAAAGCCGACTTGGGTTTATTTTAATAAGTGCAGGTTGTGCAATAGGCATAGGAAATGTGTGGAAATTTCCTTGGATGGCAGGGCAGTACGGCGGAGGTATTTTTGTGCTTATTTACCTTATTTGTCTGCTTGTTATGGGTGTTCCTGCATTAACAACAGAATTTGCACTTGGAAGAAAAAGCCAGAAAAGTCCTGTTAAGCTTTATCAGGCACTTGAAAAAAAAGGACAAAAATGGCATATTCACGGATATGTTGCATATCTTGGAAATATTATACTGCTTATGTTTTACACAATGGTAGCAGGTTGGATGGTTCAGTATTTTGTTCTTACTGCAACAGGTACATTCACAGGTATGGACAATGTGGCTATCGAAGGTGTGTTTGACAGTGTACTTCAAAATCCGTCAACATTGCTTCTCTACACAGGCATTGTTGTGGTAATCAGCACGATTGTTTGTGCGATGGGACTTCAGAATGGGCTTGAAAATGTTTCAAAGTTTATGATGATTTCTCTGCTTGTTATTATGGTTGTTCTTGCGGCTAACAGTATTTTCCTGCCAGGCGCAGCAGAGGGACTTAAATTCTATCTTCTTCCTGATTTTGCACAGTTTAAGGAAAAAGGCTTTATAAATGTACTTGTTGCGGCAATGAATCAGGCGTTCTTCACATTAAGCGTTGGTATGGGAAGTATGGCTATTTTCGGAAGCTATATTGGAAAAGACAGAGCATTGATGGGAGAAGCGGTAAGAGTGTCTCTTCTTGACACCTTCGTTGCAATTACAGCAGGACTTATAATTTTCCCTGCGTGTTTTGCATATAATGTTGACGTTAGTTCAGGTCCAAGCCTTATTTTCGTAACACTTCCTAACATTTTCAACAATATGCAGTTTGGCAGAGTATGGGGAAGCTTTTTCTTCGTATTTATGACATTTGCGGCGGCATCAACAGTGTTTGCGGTTCTTGAAAATATAATTTCCTGCACAATGGAGCTTACAAAATGGAGCAGAATTAAAGCAAGTATTGCTTCAGGTATTGGAATATTTATTCTTTCAATTCCTTGTATTTTAGGTTTTAATGTGTGGTCAAATGTTACCATCTTAAACGGTGCTAAAAACATTATGGATATTGAAGATTTGCTTGTTTCAAATATCATTCTTCCTCTTGGTGCACTTGTTTATGTTGTGTTCTGCACAACAAGATGGGGTATTGGCTGGAAGCAGTTTACTGAAGAAGCAAATACAGGTAAGGGTATGAAGGTTGCCAACTGGATGAGAGGATATATGACATTTGTTCTTCCTGTTATTATCTTTATCATCTTTGTGCTTGGTATGATCAGTTATTTTAATGTATGATGAAAAAAGGAATTTACAAACATTATAAAGGCAATATGTATGAACTTTTATATATTGCTAACCACAGTGAGACACTTGAAAAAATGGTGGTCTATAAAGCGCTCTACGGCGACGGAGAAATCTGGGTGCGACCTGCTTCAATGTGGAGCGAGGAAATAGAAATAAACGGAAAAACTGTTAAAAGGTTTGAGTTGGTTCAATAAAAATAAGGACAATTGCAAATTGCAATTGTCCTTTTAAATTATTTGAAGAAAGATGATTTTGCACCAATTGGCTTCATACTGCCAAGACCTTCCCAAATGAAAACTTGTCTGTCTGTCCAACCATAAACCTCAATTGGAATTGTAACTGTAACAGTTGGATAAATAGTGCTGTTTGCAATTTTGCCGGTCAGGACTATTGTGTTGAATGTGCCGTTATCATAGCCTGTGATAACAAATGAAACATTCTTTTCCTCGCCTGAATAGTTGTTCAAAACTATCGGTTTTTCAATATCACCGTTTTCAAGAATTCGCTCATTTTTTACACCTGTTATTGCAAAAATGTACGCATTGGTAGCATTAGCATATAAAGGACCTTGGAACTGTATGCTCTTTACAGTTTTACTTTCGTCCGTGTCAACAGTAACCTCATATATTTTATTCAGGTTGCTTCGGGAAACAGGCTGACCTAAACAGTTAACACCATCTACCGTAAGAATTATATCGTATCCTCGTGGAGCATTGTATGTGGTATAGTACTGGTACAGATAAACATTTCCCACTGTTTTTGTGTTGTCGGTATAATTAACCGTAATCTCATAGTTTTCACGATGCTTTGAACCACTTATGGCAACCTTGATTTTATCGTAGTTGCTTTTTTCGTTGTCTTTGAGAGTGTATGTAAATTTGGACGAACCCTTTTTTTGTGTATTTATTGCATTGTTTGTATTTGTGTCATATCCAACCTGTGGGAAGTAATATAGAGTATCTCCGTGCTTGTAATATCCGTTTGCAGGAACTAATCTCTTTAAGTTTGTAAGGTTGTACATACCGAGAGTTGTATTTGTGCCACCAAGAGGAATATTGTTGCCAATTTCACCTTCGTCGTTGAAAAGGTCAGCATTGAAGTCGCCTGAAATATCAAACGGAACTGATGCAGAAGCTTCAATGATTGCAGTGTCATAAGTGTGGAACACATTAACGCCGTCAGCGTTTTGCCATTCTGAACCGTCATCTTTTCCAATGTTTCTTGCAGTTACTCTCCAGTAGAAGGTATCAACATTTTCAGGAAGTGAGGTTACTGTTTCAAAGTTAAAGTAAGAATTCTCATTTTTGTAAACAATATTCTTCATTTCCTTATCTGTTGCAACTTCTAATGTGAAATAGTCTGAGGAAACTGGTCTTTCCCACATAAATGTAATGTTTTTCTTATCCTTAACTCTGCCGTTGTTTTCAGGGTAGGTTAAGTTGAATTCTTTATATTCTGCAGGAAGTGCTTTAGCATTTTTAAGGGCAACATCGTTAAGCTCAAAGCCTAAATCGTAAGAAACCAAGCCGTCTTCCTGAAGTCCGATTGTGTCTAAGTTAAAGCTTTCGTCAAGAGCACCGCCGTTTGTTGAACCTTTAATTCTGAAATCTTCGTTTTCATAGTCAACAAACATATCTGTTGATGCATCTTCAACATTGTTTTCAAACACACCGCCGAATTCTTTATAAACATCATAAACAACGCCGTTTACATCTTCGTCATCCATTGCTCTCCAAGGAGTGTTTGCAATATTGCCAATATATTTGTTACCAAGGGTTGATTTTAATGATAAAATTCTGTATTTTGTTAAATCGTTACCTTCTTCTATATCTTTAGCAAGGTTACCATATTTTCCACCCTCCGAAAATTCAGGAAGTGTCAATATGAACGGATATTTTTCAACAAACTGTGGCACTGTTACATTCGGATTTAAAAGTGTTTCAATAGAGTCATTCATTTCAGGGTATCTTTCAAAGAAGAAATCGTTTCTTCCAATCATATCATAGGTTTTGTACTTCCCGCCATCAAGAAGAACCTGGTTTGTATCATCCATACCTGAAATTCTGATTATTTCGTTAAAAGCAGTACACTGTTCATTGTTTAGATAATCTTCAATAAATCTGTTTGTTCGGGTTATACTTGCATCTGTATCAATGATAGTGTTATAGGTTACCTTGTTATGGTGACCACCGCCATTTTGTATGCCGCTTGTGCTTTCACCAATACCGTTTGCAAAAAGAATGTTGTGGTGAATGCTTATTCCGCTGAGTCTGTCATCAAGATATACACCTACACCGCTAAGTTTTGTTCTTTTGTCTAAGTGTTTATAGTCGTGAAGATAATTATATGCAATTTCTGTGCCTCTTGAAGAAAGTTGTCTGCCGTTATAAATAACACCGCAGTCGCCTGTATCACGGAGCATATTGTAAAACTCGTTATATGCAATAACATTTTCGTTTCCTCCGTGGTTAAGTGCGTGGAAAGTGCCCATATGTGCTTCGTTGTTTACGGCGTAGTTATAAGCACCGCTTATCACTATGTTTGCATTGCATCTTTGTTTGTTTGAAGCATTATAGACATAGTTGTTTGCAATGACGTTGTTACCGTTTGAAAGAGTTTCTCTTTCGCCGCCTGCGAAATAAATTGCACTTGCACCTATATTTATAAATCTGTTGTTTCTTACTTCGCAGTTTTTAGCAGCATCATTATAGTTTGCAACATGAGCCAGAGGACTGCCGCTGTAGTTCATTGTTGCTTTATATTGCAAAGCTCTGTTTGAAATATGTGTAAATTCACAGTTGTATATATTAAGCTCTTCAACGCCTAATTCTGCAGTAAATGCATCGCCTCTGATTTTATCAAACTTGAGTCCGTCAAAATTCACATAGTCGGTGGCGTTTACGCTGATTGTGTTAAGTTTTTTTGAAGAGAACTGAATTTTTGCATTTTCATTAAAGTCCTCTGTAGGATAATAGTAGAAAATGTTGGTATCTCTGTCTAAGTACCATTCGCCGGGTTTGTCAAGCTCGGAAAGTAAGTGTTTAACCTTGTATCTTCTGCTGAAACTTGCATCGGTGTCAAATCTTGTGGTGTTTTTGAATTTAATTAAGTCATCGTCAATAGTTAAGTTGTTTCTCTCGTTTGAATAGTCAACGCCTGAATAACCTTCAAAATATGCGTGTTTTTCGCCTTGCCACTTTTTAGAACGGAAAGCATCAACTTTGATTACGGAGTTTTCCTTTGCAGCAGATTCAACTGATACCCAAGTAGCATAGTTACTTTCGCCGTCCGGCCATTGAGCGACAAGCTGTTCTTTGTTATTTACAAAGAAGTTCACATCGTCAAAGCCATCGCCATTTACATAGATTGAGCTGAATTCAGGAACTTCTCCTGGGTATATTTTATGCTTGTTTAAATCTATTTTGTATATTTTTCCTATTAAGTCTGTGGCAATTCTGCTTTCTTCACCTCTTTCAACAAGTGAGAAGTCTTTGAAGCTAACTTCATCTGCAGTTGTGAAGATAACCTTGCCGTCAGCTTTGTATGTGATAGGAAAGTCCTTCGTGCCTGAATCATAGACGGTAAATTCAACGGTTTCGTCTAAATGATAGGTTCCTTCATGAATGATAACGTTTATTGGTCTGTCCTTGGTAAGAGTTCTGACAAAAAGTTTTGCACCGTCAAGTGTTGCAAGAGGATCGTTTTTGCTTCCGCTTCCATTGTCGTTGCCGTCAGGTGCAACATGAACCTCGTAGCTTCCGTCTGCACCTACGTTGTATTCTGAAAGTCTGTAAAGCTTTTCAAGTAAGCTTTGGTCAAAGTCGCTTTCTGCAACGCCTTGTGACATAAGAAACTCAATGCGTCTCTTAACTGCCTTAAGTTCTTCGTAGATGCTAGTGTTATATTCTTCTGGGAAAGCAGAGATTTTACTTTCAAGCTCTGCAATGTCAGTGTTATAAGATGTTGGTGTCGTCTTGCTGCCTGTTACCGCATGAAGATATACAGGATAAATATCTTTAGGTACTACACCTATGTAATAATTTCTGTTTGCTTCATAACCTTTAATGCTTGTAAGCTGATTACTGTTAATTGGTATGAAATAGCAGTCTGAACAGTTTTTTACTTCAGGTGGTGTTGCTTTTGTTGTATAAGTATCGTAAGAAACCCCGCCAAGTGCCTGAATTTCTTCAACAGTTGCATAAGAAATCAAGACCTTGTCAATAGCCTTGTTATCTGTATCAATTGTGATTGCAGTTGCGTTACCTATGTCTGAAGCGCTTTTGATTTTTCGGATTAAGGTTTCTTTTTCGCTGTAAACTACTCTTCCGTCACCTATTTTAAAGTAGCTGTCAACATTTGCTTCTTCAGGAATCCATAATCTGTCAAGGTTTTTAGCCAAAACATCTGTACCTAAAAATTCACTGTATAGTGTTTCTTTGTCTTCAAGTGTTGAATAAAGGGACATTCTGTAGCTGTAGCAGAAAGGGCCAACAATGTGGAACTGTTCTTTTGATGTGCCGTCTGCAAAAAATACTGTTGTTTTAGCAACCTGAGCCTGTCTTGCCCATTCACCAGAAAGGTAAGCGATACCTGACATAAGGAGGCTTACCTGCTTGTATTTTGTGATGTTGTCAAAGTTGATTTCGTATGAGTGCGAGGAAGATATAATACCTGCATTGTAGGTAACATCTCCAGGCTTTTCAGATATACCGCTATAGGCATACTGGAAACCATTATCAGGAGTAATATAGTATTCACCGTATGTATCAGGGAATGTATCAGGGAAGTTTTTCATAACTGAGTCTGTATCGTAAAAGCCGATAAAGCTTCCATGCGGAAAAGTTGTAGGGAAATGAATGTTATTTTTTGACGTCATAACAATGCCAGGCTTGTCTTTAATATCATTAACATCTTCAACTGAGTTGTATTCAAACATATCAACACAGGTCAAAGGATTTATCTTTTGCCAGTCAATTTTTATTCTGTCCTGTGTATTAACTGTTTTTTTCCATGAGTTATGGAGATTCAAATGATTTAAATATTTATCTTTGAGAGTTCCCAAATCATTTGTGTTAATATCCTCTGCTATTATAATTTCCTCGATTTTGTTGATAGTGTCTCCTTCGCCTATAACATAATCGTCAGGCAAAGAATTGAGAAGGTCGGTGACAATCTCAATCGGGGTTTTCTCCGCAGCAACTACCGGTAGGGAAAACATATTAATCAATAACAACGCTGTGCAAATTAATGCTAAAGTCTTTTTCATAAATTATCTCCTTTAATATATATTCATCCTATTTATGTGAAAACTCTGTAAATGAGTTTAAAATGCATATACTCCAACATAATTTTATCATAAAAATTCTCTTTTTTCTTTAAACAATCTTAAATATGTTTTGCACAATGTTAAAAAGTTTTAAAAGAGAAACAAAAAAGCCAACTATGTATGAAGTAGTCAATACTTTGTAGACACAAAAAAGAATATTTTAAGCTGCCGGTTCAAGTCTGTATTGAGCAGGCGGTTTTCTTTTTAGTTTTCGCATAGGCTTTATGTAATTAAAATAATGTACGGTTTCATCAATGACTTTTTGTAAGTCATCACACTTCCAATATTGGAAGTGTGAACGAAGCACATCTTTGAATCTACCAAAGAAAGATTCAATC
>JAZSLZ010000030.1:0-3226 GCA_045535635.1 Clostridia bacterium | reverse complement strand
GGTGATGAAGAAGTTGACAAGGAAGTTTTTGCACTTCGTCCAATGACTTGTCCGTTCCAGTATCAGGCATATCTTAACAGAGGCCGTTCTTACAGAGATTTGCCAATGCGACTTAATGAAACATCAACTCTTTTCAGAAATGAAGCATCAGGCGAAATGCACGGTCTTATCAGAGTAAGACAGTTTACAATTTCAGAAGGACATTTGATGTGTACTCCTGAACAGCTTGAAGCAGAGTTCAAGGGTTGTCTTGAAATGGCTATTTATATGCTCAAAACACTTGGCCTTTATGAAGATGTTTCATACAGATTCTCTAAGTGGGATCCTGATAACAAAGAGAAATATATCGGTACTGAAGAACAGTGGAACGAAGCTCAGGATATGATGGAAAAAATCTTAAATCACCTTGAAATCCCATACAAGGTTGGTGTTGGTGAAGCTGCTTTCTATGGTCCTAAGCTTGATATTCAGATTAAGAATGTATTTGGTAAAGAAGATACTCTTATCACAATTCAGATTGACCAGATGCTTGCAGAAAAATTCGGTATGGAATATACAGATAAAGACGGAAGCAAGAAACATCCATATATCATTCACAGAACTTCTATCGGATGCTACGAAAGAACACTTGCACTTCTTATTGAAAACTATGCAGGTGCGTTCCCTGTTTGGCTTGCTCCTGTTCAGGTTAAGGTTATTCCAATCTCTGAAAAACAGGCAGATAAAGCTCAGGAAATCAAAGAAAAGCTTGTTGCTGCAAAAATCCGTGTTGAAGCAGACTTGAGAAATGAAAAGCTTGGTTACAAAATCAGACAGGCACAGATGGAAAAAATTCCTTATATGCTTGTTATTGGTGAAAAAGAAATAGAAAATAATGTTGTTGCTGTAAGAACCCGTGAAGGCGGAGATATGGGAACAATGTCACTTGATGATTTTATTCACCAGGTTAATGTAACAGACAGTGTATATAACGTAAAAATAGACTAAAAAATAAGTCCCTGAATTCAGGGACTTACTTTTTACATTTTTGAAGAAGGTAATTTAACAAAATCACCTAAATATGAATGAATGTTATAATCTACAATTTCAAATTTGCCATTTTTATAAGTAAGATGGGTGAGTGAGGCATTATATGCCCATTCAACATTGTGCATTTCATCAATAGGAAGTCCTGAAAAAATGCATTTAATAATTCTTATTGGTGTAGCGTGAGTTCCAATTAAAATATCTTTATCTTTATTTTCTTCAGCAAGTTCATAAAGTCTGTTAATAATTCTGTCTTTTAATTCTTTTACGGTTTCTCCGCCGTCGCATTTGGCGTTTCCTATGTCTGTAAGCCACTGATTATATGTTTCACTATAATTCTCTATAAGATATTGATACTCTTTGTTTTCCCAAAGTCCTGCATAAATTTCACGCATTTGCGTATCTTTATGAATTTCAAGGTTGAGTTTTTTAGCAACAGGAAGAACTGTGTTATATGCACGAATTAAATCGCTTGAGTAAATCTTATCAACCTTATAATTTTTTGTGAAATAGTCACAAAACAGTTCTGCCTGTTTATAGCCTCTTTCGGATAAATCAAGGTCTGTGTGTCCAAGGTAAATCTTTTTTGAATTTCCTATACTTTCGCCATGTCTTACAAGATAGATATTCATTGTTGTTCCTCCTCAGTAAGCTTTGTAATTCTTTCTGTAAGAATTTTAAATACATTTGCAGTTGAAGCAACCTGAAGAACAAGGTCGTTTATTCTTTCAGGATTGTCGCCTTCAAATTCAAGAAGAGGATCAGAAATTTTGCGAACATTTTCTGTTACATAATCATAAGATTTTCTCTGGTTTTTTATAAACGAAGAGTAGATCGTCTTGATTTCATTCTCGCTGTCAGTAAGCGGAAGGATTTTTTTGATTGTTGCCATATCAAGAGTTTGTTTAAGAGTGCAAACAATTAGCAAATATGCTATGTGTATTTTTGAATATTTCTTTTTCTGTGGGGCAGGGATTATGTTGAGTTTAACATAATTGTTAATCATTGATGCAGTAATAAATTTTTGCGAATCTGCCATTTCGTAATAAATACCAAGATACATTTCAAGAAGTGAAAGCACCTGGTCCATATATAAATCAATACCGGGAAGCTGCTCCCACGAAGGAAGAGAATAACCTTTTAATTTTTCTTCCCATAAAGATATGGAATTCTTTAATATTTCTTTATCTAAATACATATTATCACCTTAATTTATTATATCCACATCTGCGAAAAATGTCAAGAAATGCTTGACATAATTATTAGCTCGTGGTAATATAGTAATGAAAACTAGATGTGATGGTTTTAAGGAGGATATTATGATTAAATTCAAAAATGTAAGAGAAATAATCAACAATTCTGCTAAAGTTTTTCCGGACAATTTGGCATTTAAAGTTAAACTTGCAGAAAAGACATATGATGATATAACATTTACACGCCTTAAAGAAGAGGTTGAAGCATTCGGAAGCTTCTTGATTAAAGAAGGACTTCAGGGTAAGAGAATTGCAGTTATTGGTAAAAACAGCTACAAATGGATGCTTGTTTATTTAGCTGTACTTTCAATAGATAGTGTAATTGTTCCTCTTGACAGAGGATTGCTTGAAGACGAACTTAATGACCAGTTAAGAAGATCAGAAGCAGATGCAATTTTTTACACAAAGCCTTTTGAAGATAAAATCAGCGACGAACATAACTTGTATAAAGTTTGTATGGAAGATGAAAAATTTGGTGAATGCCTTAATGAAGGTATGAAACTTGATAAGGAAGAATACAACAATATTGAAGTTGACGCAGAAAAAATGAGTATTCTTATTTTTACATCAGGCACAACATCAAAGTCAAAAGCAGTTATGCTTTCACAGAAAAATATTTGTTCAAATATATCAGGTCTTAACGAATGGGAAAAGTTTTATCCTACAGATGTAAATATGGCAATTCTTCCGCTTCATCATGCATTTGGTATGGTTCAGGTAGTTTTATTCATATCTACAGGTGTATGTAATGTGTTCTGTGAAGGCCTCCGTATTGCTAAATGTCTTAACGAATATGGAGTTTCAATTTTAGTTGGCGTACCGCTTATTATTGAAACAATATATAAAACAGTAATAAGAGAAATTGAAAAACAAAATAAAACTAAAAAGGTAAACTTCGGTATTAAATTATGCAAAACTCTTGATAAGCTTCATATCGATGTTAAGAG
>JAZSLZ010000065.1:0-19695 GCA_045535635.1 Clostridia bacterium | reverse complement strand
GGTAATTGATGCTTATACAACAACAGACAAATATCCTTATGCACAGATGTATGATGAAAGTTATAATTATATAAGAAATTCTGTTAAAATTACTGTTGATGCCTATGATGGTGTTACTAAATTTTATATTATTGATAAAACAGACCCTATAATTAATGCATATAACTCAATTTATCCATATTTGTTTGAAAAAAGCGACCTTCCTGATGATATTTATAACAAAACAAAATATCCTGAGTGGTTGTTTGTAGTTCAGTCTAAAATGTATCAGAGATACCACACTAAGTCTCCGTCTACATTCTATAACAAAAGTGATATGTTTACTATCGCAAGTGAAAAGTATAACAACGAAATTAAAGAAATGAAGCCATATTACAACATAATGCAGCTTAATGAATTTAATAAAGATAAGGCTGAAATGATTTTTATGCTTCCGTATACACTTTATAACAGAGAAAATATGGTCGCCTGGATTGCGGCAGGTAACTCAAAACAAAATTATGGTAAGCTTGTTTGTTATAAATATCCTAAAAACTATAATATTTACGGCCCATTACAGATAGAGAATATGATTGACAATGATTCTGAAATCTCAAAAGAACTTACTCTCTGGAATTCAGGCGGAAGTACGGTGATAAGAGGAAACATTCTTGTTATTCCTGTTATGGGTAATATTCTTTATATTGAGCCTGTATATATTAATTCTGAAAATCAGGCATCTATCCCTGTTCTTAAAAGAATGATAGCTGTGTTTGGTGATAATATAGCTATGGAGGAAACTCTTGAAAGTGCACTTAAAAAAGTATTTTCTAAAGATTTAAACAACATTTATCAGGAAAAAGATGTTGAAGAAGAGGTAAGCGAGGAAAATGTTCAGGATAATTATATTTCTGATGAGAATATCCAGAAGATTGTTGATGCTTATGAAAAAATAGAAAGTGCTGCAAAAGAAGGAAAATGGGATGATTTTGGTGCAGGACTGAATGAACTTAAATCTGTGGTGGAAACAATTAATCCACAAAGTACAGAAGAAAAGTCATCAGAAGATGAAAATATTCAAGAAAATTAAAAAAAGTATTGACAAAATCGAACAAATAATATATAATCTGTAAAGCTAAAGACTTTACAGCGTTGAAATTTGATATTGGAGTTTGATTTATGGAACGTGAATTATATCTATCTATATTGTACGATTATTATCACACAATGCTAACTGACAGACAACGCGAAATCTTTGATTTATATTACAATCAGAATCTTTCACTTGGTGAAATCGCTGAAGAGCTTGAAATTTCAAGACAGGGTGTTCGTGACAGTCTGATGAAAGCAGAAAGCACTATGAAAAAGCTTGAAGAAAATCTTCGCATATCAGAAAAAAACAACGAGATTTCTTATGTTTTAGAGGAATTGGCTAAGGATTTATCGGCTATTCCAATGTCTATGATGCAGAAAAAGAGAATTCTTGAAAAGCTAAATAAAATTAATGAAATTATTTAAGGAGATATAAATGGCATTTGATAGCTTAAGTGAAAAACTTAATGACGTTTTTAAAAAACTTAAAAGCCGTGGCAAAGTATCTGAAGCTGATGTTAAAGATGCAATGAAAATGGTTAAACTTGCATTGTTGGAAGCTGTTGTTAACTTTAAAGTTGTTAAGAATTTCGTTAAAAATGCTACAGAAAAAGCAATTGGTTCACAAGTGCTTGAAAGTCTTACTCCTGGTCAGCAGGTTATTAAAATTGTAAACGAAGAGCTTGTAGCTCTTATGGGAGATAAGGAATATAGACCGCATATTGCTCCTAAAAGTCCGTCTGTTTATCTTATGATGGGACTTCAGGGTGCAGGTAAAACAACTACTTGTGCAAAAGTTGCTAAATATTTTTCAAAAAGTAATAAAAAATCCTTGCTTGTTGCTTGTGATGTTTACAGACCTGCTGCTATTAAACAGCTTCAGGTAGTAGGTGAGCAGGTTGGAGCAGAGGTTTTTACGCTTGATATTAAAAATCCGGTTGAAATTGCAAACAAAGCTATAGAATATGCAAAATCCAAGTTTTATGATATTGTGATTATAGATACTGCAGGTCGTCTTCATATTGATGATGGCTTGATGGATGAACTTCGTCAGATTAAAGAACAGGTTAAACCTACAGAGTCTTATCTTGTTCTTGATTCCATGACAGGTCAGGATGCAGTAAATGTTGCACAGTCTTTTAACGAACAAATCGGTATAGATGCATCAATATTAACAAAGCTTGACGGCGATACAAGAGGCGGTGCTGCTCTTTCAATTAATGCAGTAGTTGGAAAGCCGATTGTTTTCTGCGGTATGGGTGAAAAACTTGATGATTTAGAGTTGTTTTATCCTGACAGAATGGCGTCAAGAATACTTGGTATGGGTGATGTTCTTACTCTTATAGATAAAGCTCAAGAAGCTTTTGATGAAAAGAAAGCGGCAGAACTTGAACAAAAAATCAGATCTCAGACATTTGATTTAAATGATTTTCTTGAACAGTTCCAGCAAATGAAAAATATGGGGCCGCTTGACAAGCTTCTTGGTATGATGCCTGGGGTTAATGCAAAGGCTTTGAAAGATATTAATGTTGACGAGAAAAAAATGGCTCAAACAGAAGCAATTATTAAGTCAATGACTATGAAAGAAAGGCAAAAGCCTGAAATAATTAACTTCAGCAGAAGAAAAAGAATTGCTGCGGGAAGTGGTACAACACTTACTCAGGTTAATGCACTTTTAAAACAATTTGAGCAAATGCAGAAAATGATGAAGCAGTTCTCAAATCCAAAAAAACTTAAAAAGTTAAGTAAGTTTAATTTTCCTTTTTAGGAATTTAAATAATAAATTATAATATATATTGGAGGAAGAAAAAATGGCAGTAAAAATCAGATTAAGAAGAATGGGATCAAAGAAAGCTCCTTTCTACAGAGTTGTAGTTGCAGATTCAAGATACCCAAGAGATGGTAGATTTATCGAAGAAATCGGTACTTACAATCCATTAACAGATCCAGCTGAAATCAAAATCGATGCTGAAAAAGCTTCAAAATGGATTGCTAACGGTGCTCAGCCTACTGACACAGTTAAAGTTATGCTTAAGAAGATTAATGTTATTAAATAATTCAGGAGAGAAAAATGCAGACATTACTTTTAGGAATAGCTAAACAGCTTGTCAATAATCCTGATGAAGTCAGAGTTGAAGTTGTTGAAAAAGATACTTTGACTGTTTTGCAGCTTTATGTTGCAAAAGAAGACATCGGTAAAGTTATCGGTAAAAAAGGAAAAATTGCACAGGCAATCAGAACTGTAATTAAAGCTGCATCTGTTAACTGCGAGAAAAAAGTTGCAGTTGATATAATGTGATTATGAATAAGATGTTGGCTGTAGGGAAGATTTGTAATATTCACGGTGTAAGAGGTAATATCAAGCTTATACCGTGGACTGATTTTCCTGAAATTTTTGAACAATTTGAATACATTGTTATTGAAGGAAAGAAATACTTTGTTAACGATGTTAAATATCAAAAGTCAAACATTATCTTGAATTTAGATGGTATAGATACTGTTGAGAAAGCAGAAAAATTAAGAGACTTAATTGCATACTGTGAAGAATCACAGATGGAGGATTTACCTGAAAACACTTACTATATTGCTGACTTATTAGGTTGCAAGGTATATGAGGGCGAAAAGCTTCTTGGTGAAATTTCTGATGTTTTCCCGGCAGGTGGTGCAGACTTATACGAAATTAAGGGTAAAGGGCCAAAAATCTATTTACCTGCTATTAAAGAAAATGTTTTGTCAGTTGATATTAAAAATAAAATAATAAAAGTGAAACTTCCGGAGGGATTAATATGATGAAATTCGACATACTTACTCTTTTTCCGGAAGTTTTTTCTGGTGTTTTGAATTCAAGTATCCTTAAAAATGCAAGTAATAAAGGGATTCTTGAATTTAATTATATAAACATAAGAGACTTTACAAATAATAAGCATAAAAGAGTTGATGATTATCCATATGGTGGAGGTGCAGGAATGCTTCTGCAAACTCAACCTATTTTTGATGCGTATAAATTTGTACTTGATAATTCTGAAAAAAGACCAAAAACAATATATCTTTCACCAAGAGGAAAGGTGTTTAATCAGGAAATTGCAAAAGAGTTGGCAAATGAAGAACACATAGTTTTAATATGCGGACATTATGAGGGAATTGACCAGAGAATTATAGACGAAGTGTGCGACTATGAGCTTTCAATCGGAGATTATGTTTTAACAGGCGGAGAACTTGCAGCGATGGTTGTGTGTGACAGTGTATCAAGACTGGTACCTGGTGTTTTGTCTTGTGAAGAATCCTATTCAGGAGAATCCCATTATAATGGACTTCTTGAATATCCACAATACACAAGACCACCTGTTTTTCATAATGTGGAAGTGCCTGATGTGCTTCTTTCAGGAAATGATAAAAAAATTGCAAAATGGCGTGAAGAAAGAGCATATGAAATAACAGAAAAAGTGCGACCTGACCTTATAACAGAAAAAATGGTTATAGATGCACCGTTAAAGTCTAAGCTTAAATATGACCTGTATTATTTTGGAGAAAATGAGAAAAACCTTTCTGCTGTATTGCTTCAATTAGAAAAGAATGGATTACTTCCAGAAAGAATATATAATAATACTACAGAAATTTCTTCTGCAGAAAATGTGGTTGCTTTATTTGATAATTCTGACTTTGTTCAGATAAAAGGTGAAAATACTAAATGTGTAAAGTTAAATAATATTACAGATTTTGAAGAAATAAATTATGAACACTTTAAAAATATCGAAAGTGCGGAAATTTCTAACATATTTCAGGTAATTAACACATTTTTGTTAACTGTTGAATGTGAAAATAATAACAGTATTCCTGAAAAATGGGGAGAAAAAATAAACCTTACAATTAAAGGTAAACCGGCTTTTGAGCTTTACGAAAACAATAAAACTAAATTTAACAATGTGATGTTTAAAGATGTTTTTACTGTGGATGGTAATATGGAAATAGTGCCTGATGAATATACAGTTGATATATTTGGAAACAGCATTTTAGTATCGGTTGTTAAAGTAAAGTCCAAAATTTGTGGTAAAAAATATATTATGTTTGGTAAAGGACTTGATGAATATATCAAGCAGGATAACATTGATTGCAATAATTTTACGGTTGTAAAAGGAAATTATTTAAAATATATGAAATAAATTTGTTGAAGATATTGAAATATCTTCAACTTTTTGTTATAATAAATAAGTTATATAGAAAGAAGGTGAGAACGTGAACACAAGGTGGATTGTTTCCGATGTTCCTACAGTTGAGCAGGTTAATAAAATGGTAGAGGCAACTGATTTAGACAGACTTGTTGCAGCTATTCTTTGTGTACGCGGTTTTTCGCCTGAAGAAGCAAGGACTTTTGTAAAAAAAGACATAGCTTGTCTGCATGATCCATTTTTGTTAAAGGATATGGATAAAGCGGTTATAAGAATAAAAAGTGCTTTAGAGAATAAAGAAAAAATCACTGTATATGGTGATTATGATGCTGACGGTGTAACTTCATCAACTATTCTTGTTTTGTGCCTGAAAGAGCTTGGCGGAATTGTTGATTATTATATTCCTGACAGAGAAACTGAAGGGTATGGTATATCTAAAGCATCCATAGATTTTCTTGCTCAGAGAGGGACTCGTCTTATTGTATCTGTTGACTGCGGAATAACTGCTGTTGAAGAGTGTAAATATGCATCAAGTCTTGGAATAGATACAATTATAACCGACCATCATGAATGTAGTGACATAATTCCTGATGCAGTAGCGGTGATAGACCCTAAACAAGATGACTGTAATTACCCATTTAAGGCTCTTGCAGGTGTAGGCGTTGCACTTAAAGTATGTCAGGCACTTTTAAAAGATAAAATGAGCTATTACGACGTGCTTCTTAAATATTCTGATCTTACAGCTATAGGTTCTGTGGCTGATATTGTACCACTTGTTGACGAAAACAGAATTATTTGTGATGTTGGTCTTAAGAAAATAAAAGAGCATACCAATGTGGGAATAAAAGCTTTGTTTGATGTAGCCGGTGTGGATATGGATACAGTTAACACCACAAAAATCGGATTTGTAATTGCACCTAGGATTAATGCTGCAGGAAGACTGGAAAGTGCGCAGAGAGCTATTGACTTATTCCTTTGTGATAATTACGAAGAAGCATATAAAATTGCAAAAGATTTATCTGATTTTAATACACAAAGGCAAAACATTGAAATTCAAATACTTAAAGAAGCAGAAGAAATGTTTCTTGAAAAGTATAAAGATGATAAAATTGTAGTCTTATGTAATAAAGAATGGCATCACGGTGTTGTTGGAATAGTATCTTCCCGCTTAACTAAAAAATATATGAAACCGTGTATATTGCTTTCTCAATGCCCCGAAAGTAACTACAAAGGTTCAGGACGAAGCATTGAAGGATTTTCTCTTTACGATGCCCTGGATTATTGTAAAGACCTCCTAGTAACTTTTGGCGGACATGAACTGGCTGTGGGGCTTAATATTGAATTTTCTAAAATAGATGAGTTCCGTTTAAGAATTAATGAATATGCAGATAAATATCTCAGTGACGAGTTGAGTATTTCAACTGTTGTTGCTGATTGTGAATTAAGAGGCAGACATCTTAATTTACAGAGTGCAGAACAACTCAGTGTTCTTCAGCCATTTGGTGCAGGAAATCCTCAACCGCAGTTTTATGTTAAAGATATGCTTGTGCAGAAGGCTTACTGCATCGGAAATGAAAAGCAGCATTTAAAGCTAACACTTTGTAAAGACGGTGTTACTGTTGATGCTATAGCTTTTGGTTTTGGGCACAAAAATAATATAGCTTTTAATGATACTGTCAGTGTGATTTGTCAGTTGGATATAAATGATTTCAGAAATGTAAGAAGTGTCCAACTTAGAATAATAGATATTAAGTAAGAAGGCGTAATATGAACCAGAATTGTCGTGAGTTAATTGAATTAGTCAAAAAATATAATCCACTTGCGGATTTTGATATGATTGAAAGAGCTTATAATATTGCAGAAAAAGCTCATTGTGATCAAAAAAGATTTTCGGGCGAACCATATATAGTTCACCCTTATCAGGTTGCGATTATTCTGGCTGAACTGGAACAGGACACACAGTCTATCACTGCAGGTCTTTTGCATGATGTTATTGAAGATACAGACACTAGTCTTGAAGAAATCAGAGAACAATTTGGTGAAGATGTTGCTCTTTTAGTAGAGGGTGTAACTAAACTTGCCAAAATTCCATATACTTGCAAAGAAGAACAACAAATTGAATATTTATGAAAAATGTTTCTTGCTATGGCTAAAGACATACGAGTTATCATTATTAAACTGGCAGACCGCCTCCATAATATGAGAACACTTAAGAGTATGCGTGAAGATAAGCAATTAGAGAAAGCAAAAGAAACGCTTGATGTTTATGCACCACTTGCTCACAGGCTTGGTATTTCCAAAATCAAGTGGGAGCTTGAGGACCTTGCGTTAAGGTATCTTGATTCAATAGCGTACTATGAAATCGTAGAAAGCATAAAACAAAAGAAAACTGAACGAGATGGATACATTAATGATGTTATGAACAATCTCAAAGGTAAAATTGCAGAGCTTATTGACGATTTTCATATTGAAGGAAGAGCTAAGCATTTTTATTCCATATTCAGAAAAATGTATGCTCAAAACAAAAGTATTGATGAAATATATGACCTGTTTGCCGTAAGAGTTATTGTTAATACTATCACTGAGTGTTATGCGGTACTTGGACTTGTGCATGAAACATATAAGCCTATTCCGGGACGATTTAAAGACTATATCGCTATGCCAAAGCCCAATATGTATCAGTCCCTTCACACAACAGTTATCGGTCCTAACGGTACACCATGTGAAATTCAGATAAGAACTTGGGATATGCACAAAACTGCAGAATACGGTATTGCTGCACATTGGAAATACAAAGAAGGCTTGAAAGAAAATAACGGACAGTTAGATGAAAAGCTGGAATGGGTCAGAAATATGCTTGATGTACAAAAAGAACTTTCTGATTCCGAAGAGTTTATGAAAACTCTTAAAATTGATTTATTTACTGATGAAATTTTTGTTTTTACCCCTAAAGGCGATGTTTTCAATTTACCTATAGGTTCCTGTCCTATTGACTTTGCGTATGCTATTCACAGCGAAGTCGGCAACAAAATGATTGGTGCAAAGATTAACGGCAAAATAGTTAATATTGATCAGGAACTTCAGACAGGGGATATTGTTCAGATTTTAACAACACCTACCTCTAAAGGTCCTAGTCTTGACTGGCTTAAAATAGTTAAAACATCTCAGGCAAGAAGTAAAATCAATCAGTGGCATAAAGCTCATAACAGAGAGCAGCATATACTAAAAGGAAAAGAACTTATCGATAAGGAAATCCGCAGAGCTGAAATTCCTAATATGAATGAGTTTAAAGAAGAATTTACTCAGCTTACTATGAAAAAGTTCAGTATCAGAAATCCTGAGGATATGTATGCAACAGTAGGATTTGAAGGAACTCTTTCAAATAAAATTCTTGTTAAATTAAAAGATGAGCTTAAAAAACTCACAAGCACAGAAGAAGAAAAACAAATTCAATTTGAACACAAAAAGAAGAAAAGAAATTCTGATAATGGTGTTACTGTAAAAGGTATTGATAATTGTCTGGTGAGACTTTCAAAATGCTGTAATCCTGTTCCTGGTGACGATATTGTTGGTTATATTACACGCGGCAGGGGAGTATCGGTTCATAGAGCAGACTGTGTTAATGCAATAAATACTGCAGAAAATGAAAGCTCAAGAATGATTGGGGTTTCCTGGGATGTTACAGATTCAAACTCATCCTTTGTGGCAGATATTCAGGTTTCTGCGGTTAACAGAGCAAACCTTGTATATGAAATCGCTGCAGACTTATCAAATATGAATATTCCGATTGTTGGTATGAATGCGAGAGTAGTTAAAGATAATATGGCGGCAATTGAAGTAGCAATTGAAGTTAAAAACGGACAACAACTTGCACTGGTTAAAACTAAGCTTAAAAACATTTCGGGTGTTTACGAAGTAAAGAGATATAATAATTAGGAGGAAATATAAATGATTAAATTTGATTATGCAAAAGCTGACTGGAAAATCAGTAATGAAGAAATCGAAAATATAAAACCTGCATTAAAAGCTGCACACGATACTCTTCATAATAAAACAGGTGCAGGTAACGACTATCTTGGATGGGTTGATCTTCCTGTTAATTATGACAAAGATGAATTTAAAAGAATTAAAGCTGCAGCAGAAAAAATTAAAGCAAACAGTGAAATCCTTATAGTTATTGGCATTGGTGGTTCATACCTTGGTGCAAAAGCAGGAATTTCAATGTTAACACATACATTCTGCAATGATTTAAGTGCAGATGAAAGAAAAGCACCTAAAATTTATTTTGCAGGAAATTCAATCAGCTCTACCTACCTTATGGATTTGGTTGAACTTGTTAAAGATAAAGATTTTTCTGTAAACGTAATCTCTAAATCAGGAACAACTACTGAACCTGCTATTGCTTTCAGAATTTTCAAAAAGATGCTTGAAGATAAATATGGCATTGAAGGAGCCAAAGAAAGAATTTTTGCCACAACAGATAAAGCAAGAGGTGCACTTAAAAACCTTGCAGATGTTATGGGATATGAAACATTTGTTATTCCTGATGATGTTGGAGGCAGATTTTCAGTTCTTACAGCCGTTGGTTTATTGCCATTAGCAGCTGCAGGTGTTGACATTGATGCTATAATGGAAGGCGCTGTTAAAGCTCGTGAAGATTTTGCAGAGTGTGACCTTGAGAAAAATGCTTGTTATCAGTACGCTGCTATAAGAAACATTCTTTACAGAAAAGGATATTCAAATGAAATTTTAGTAAATTATGAACCTAAAATGCATTATTTTTCAGAATGGTGGAAGCAGCTCTACGGTGAAAGCGAAGGAAAAGATAATAAGGGTATTTTACCTGTTGCGGTTGATTTTTCTACAGACCTTCACTCAATGGGACAGTACATTCAGGACGGTTTAAGAAATCTGTTTGAAACAGTAATTAATATTGAAAAGCCAACTAAAGATTTTGCTATTGAAGAAGATGCAGACAATGTTGACGGTCTTAATTTCCTTGCAGGAAAAACTATGGATTTTGTTAATAAAAAAGCTTTTGAAGGAACACTTCTTGCACATACAGACGGTCAGGTTCCTAATTTGGTTGTTTCTATCCCTGAAGCTAACGAATATGAATTCGGTTATATGGTTTACTTCTTTGAAAAAGCCTGTGGTATCAGCGGATATATCCTTGGGGTTAATCCATTTAACCAGCCTGGTGTTGAAGAATACAAAAAGAATATGTTTGCGCTTTTAGGTAAACCAGGATATGAAGATATGAAAAAAGATTTAGAAAATAGATTAAAATAATAAAAAGTACTTGAAAAATAATACAATTTATAGTATCATATAAATATGAAAGGGGCGTAATGAATATGATTAATGTTATTATGGGTAAAAAAGGTACAGGCAAAACTAAATATTTAGTTGACCATGTTAACGCAGCTATTAAAGAAGAACAGGGTAGCTTAGTTTTTATTGGCAAAGACGATAGATTAAAGTTTGACCTTAAACCAAGTGTTCGTTACATTGTTACAGAAGAATTCAACATTGATAATTACGACGAATTGTACGGATTTATCAGTGGTATTATAGCTAATAACTTTGATACTTCTAATGTTTTTATTGACAGCATTTGGAAAATAGTTGAAAGTCAGCAGGAAGGATTTGAAAAGTTCATTTCTTTAATCGCTAAAATTGAAGAAAAATGGAATGTTAATTTTACAATCGCTATTTCAGCAGATAAGGAATTAGCACCTGATTGCATAAAAAAATATTTGGTTGAATTATAATAACCAAGTTACCCCAAGCAGATTTTGTTTGGGGTAATTCTGTTATAAAATGAAAGGAATTTTTACGAAATGGATCAGAAATTACAGAAAAAAGTATTGTTTGATAACGAATCAAGAGTGGCACCGTTGGGAATCATTGCGTTGGACAGTGCTAAAGAACTTGGTGAAAAAATTGATAAATATCTTGTTCAGTGGGCAAAAGAAGGCGGTACAGAAACAGACTCTTTCTTAATTGAAGCTCAGTGCCCAAGATTCCAGTCAGGTGACGGTAAAGGTATTATTAAATCTACTATCAGAGGTAAGGATTTATTTATTGTTGTTGATGTATGCAACTATAGCTGCAAATACACAATGTTTGGTAAAGAAAATGCGATGTCTCCTGATGACCATTATCAGGACCTTAAGAGAATTATTCAGGCTGCCAGTGGTAAAGCTCACAGAATTACTGTGATTATGCCATCACTTTACGGCGGAAGACAACACAGAAGAAACTACAGAGAATCTCTTGACTGTGCAGTTGCACTTCAGGAACTGCAGAGTATGGGTGTTTCAAACATTATTACTTTTGATGCTCATGATCCTAGAGTTCACAATGCAATTCCGCTTATGGGCTTTGATAACGTAATGCCTACATATCAGGTTCTTAAAGCTATGTTCAAATATGTTCCTGATTTCAGACCTATTAAAGATAAATTTATGATTATCAGTCCTGACGAAGGTGCTATCAACAGAAATATGTACTATGCTTCAGTTCTTGGTGTTGATCTTGGTATGTTCTACAAGAGAAGAGATTATTCAAGAATTGTAAACGGCAGAAATCCTATTGTTGCTCATGAATATTTAGGTAATTCTGTTGAAGGAAAAGATGTATTTATTGCAGACGATATTATTTCTTCAGGTGATTCAATGCTTGATATAGCTTATGCTTTAAAGAAAAGAAATGCAGGAAGAGTATTCTGTTATGCTACATACGGTTTGTTTACAAATGGACTTGCTATGTTTGATGATGCTTATGAAAAAGGTTTGATTGATGGTGTATTTGGTACAAACCTTTCATATCTCACACCTGAACTTAAGGAAAGAGAATGGTTCCATGTTGTTGATGTATCAAAATACATTGCATACTTTATTGCATCACTTAATCACGATGTTTCAACATCAGTAATTATTGATCCACACGAAAAAATTGAACAGCTTCTTAAAAAATATGAAGCTAACTTAAAATAATACAACTGTTATAAAGAGTGTATCTTATGATGCACTCTTATTTTTTTGAAAACAAGAGATTAGTAAAGAAAAAACGAGATAATTGCTTGAAAATCAGTGTTTTTACCAGAATTTGAGTATTGATAATGATAAAAAATTGACTATAATTGACTATAGAAGGTCAAAGAAAGACAAAAAGGAGAAAAATATGAAAATCAGCGATTTAATTGAAGAAGTAATAAAAGAACTTATGGAAAACGAAGAAGGGATTGCACAGTTTAAAAGAAATGAATTAGCATTAAAGCTTAACTGTGTTCCATCACAGATAAATTATGTAATAAATAACAGATTCAGCAACGAACACGGCTACATTGTTGAAAGCAGAAGAGGCGGTGGCGGATTTGTTACAATTAAAAGAATAAAAATGGGAAAATCAGGTTATTTTATGCATATAATAGCTTCAATAGGTTCATCTATTTCTCAGACAACCGCTTTGACTTTTATCCAGAATTTTCTTGATTATGGGTACATCGGAGAAACAGAAGCGAGATTGATTGCTGCAGCAGTTTCTGAAAAAGTTCTCGGTCGTATTCAGCAACCGATTCAGGATAATCTTCGTGCAGGAATATTTAAAAATATGATTATAAGTTTGTTAAGTTAGGAGGTATATTTATGATTTGTCAGGTATGCGGCAAAAATACTGCTAATGTTCATTTGAAAACAATCATAAACGGAAGGATAAAAGAAATTTTTATTTGCAGCGAGTGTGCCGCAAATTCAGAGTTGATTAATAAAAAATTAACTAACGGTTACGTAAATGCAGGAGGTGATAGTATGAGATTTTTTGAAAGTAAATTCAGTGACAGTGCTGAAGAAATTGTCAGATTATCAAGTAAAGTGGCTTCACAGATGGGACACAACTATGTTGGTACAGAGCATATTTTGTATTCAACCTTGTTAAATAATAAGTTAATTGCTTCTGAAATTCTTATAGATAATGGTATAGATAAAAATAAAGTTAGTGAAAAAATTGATGAAATTTTAGGCATAAGCGATTTCCCTTGTAATGTAATTGGTTTTACACCGCGATTTAAAAGGGTTATTGAATTAAGCTTTATGGAAGCGAAAAGATGCGGAAAAAGTTATATTTCACCTGAACATATTATTATGGGGATTTTAAGAGACGGTGAATCAACTGCGTTCAGAATTATAAGTGAGCTTGGCGGAGATGCTCAAAAGATTTATGAGGACATTTTAAAGAAGCTGGGCTTTGATATTAAGAATGAAACTGTAAACGAAAACAAAGAAACAGAAAAAAAGAAAGATGATAAAACACCAACATTAAGTGAATTCGGAAGGGATTTAACTGCACTTGCAGGTGAGGGTAAATTTGATCCTGTAATAGGCAGAGAGAAAGAAATTGAAAGAGTTATACAGATTCTTTCAAGAAGAACAAAAAATAATCCTTGCCTTATAGGTGAGCCTGGTGTAGGAAAGACTGCTATTGCTGAAGGACTTGCACAAAAAATTTATGATGGTACTGTACCTGAAATATTGAAAAATAAAAGAGTAATATCTCTTGACTTATCTTCTATGGTTGCAGGAGCAAAGTACAGAGGTGAGTTTGAAGACAGATTGAAAAAAGCTGTAAAAGAAATAAATGACAGTGGCAACATAATTTTGTTTATAGATGAAATTCACACCATTATAGGAGCAGGAGCTGCGGAGGGTGCAATAGATGCATCAAATATATTAAAGCCGTCTCTTGCCAGAGGTGAAGTTCAGTTAATTGGTGCAACTACAATTAATGAATACAGAAAGCATATAGAAAAAGATTCTGCACTTGAAAGAAGATTTCAACCTGTACTTGTTGGTGAACCTTCGATTGATGAAACTATTATGGTGCTTATGGGAATAAGAGACAAATACGAAGCACATCACAAGGTTGAGATTACAGATGATGCACTTATTGCAGCTGCAAATCTTTCAGCAAGATATATTACTGACAGATTTTTGCCTGATAAAGCAATTGACCTTGTAGATGAAGCGGCGTCAAAAGTAAAGCTTAAAAGTTATACTGCACCTGATACAATTTCACAATTAAGAAAAGAAAGTGAAAAAATCAAAAACGAAAAAGAGGAAGCAATACTGCAACAGGACTTTGAAAAGGCGGCAGAGTTAAGAACTAAAGAAACACAAATTGAGCAGGAATTATCAGAATTAAAAGAAAAATGGAATAAAGAAAATCAAATCAAAAAAATGGTTGTGTCAAAAACTGAAATTTCTGAAATTGTTTCTGACTGGACAGGTATTCCTGTTGTAAGATTAGAGGAATCGGAAAGTCAAAGATTGTTAAAGCTTGAAGATGAATTACATTTGAGAGTTGTGGGGCAGGATGAAGCGGTAACTGCCGTGGCAAAAGCGGTTAAAAGAGGAAGAACAGGGCTTAAGGATCCTAAAAGACCAATAGGTTCATTCATATTTCTCGGACCTACAGGTGTTGGTAAAACAGAACTGTGTAAAGCTTTGGCTGAAACTGTATTTGGTGATGAAAATGCACTGATAAGAATTGATATGTCTGAGTATATGGAAAAATTCAATGTATCAAGACTTGTTGGTTCACCTCCGGGATATGTTGGATATGATGAGGGCGGACAGTTAAGTGAACAGGTAAGAAGAAAGCCGTACAGTGTAGTACTTTTTGATGAGATAGAAAAAGCGCATCCTGATGTATTTAATTTACTCTTACAAATTCTTGATGATGGTATTCTTACTGATTCACAGGGAAGAAAAATTGATTTTAAAAACACAATTATTATAATGACTTCAAATATCGGAGCATCTTTAATTACAACTCCTGCTAAAAATTTAGGCTTTAATCAAGGCGAGTATGATATTAATTCTGATTATAACGATATGAAGGACAGAGTTACAGGGGAACTCAAAAAGACCTTCAGACCTGAATTTATTAACCGTATTGATGATATTATTGTGTTTAACAAACTAAATAAGACAGAAATCAAATCTATTGCTGAAAAACTGATTTCAGGATTAGTGAAAAGATTAGCTGATATGGAAATAGAAGCAAATATAGATGAATCAACTCTCGATGCATTAGCTTCTAAAGGCTTTGATCCTGTTTATGGTGCAAGACCGTTAAAACGCACTATTGTATCATCAATTGAAGATATGATAGCAGAGAAAATGCTTGACGGTACAATTAAACAGGGTGACAAGATAAATATAGCTTATGTAGATGATAAATTTATTGTTGAGCATAATTGACAATATAATACTGCTGTGTTAAAATTATAAAAGAATATTTTTTAAAGGATAGCTTATGAAATTAACCAGCAGATTAAATGCCGTGGTCGGATTGGTAACAGGCAAATCAGTTGCAGATATTGGATGCGACCACGGTAAAGTACCAATAAAATTAATACTTGACGGAGTATGTGATAAAGTTATTGCGGCAGATGTTAACAAAGGTCCTGTAGAAGCTTGTATTAAAAATGTTAAAGCTAATGGACTTGCAGATGTGATTGATGTAAGATGCGGTGACGGAATAAAAGTTTTAGAAACAGGTGAAGTTGAAACTATCATAATAGCAGGTATGGGGGGAGAGTTGATTTCAACTATTCTTTCAGAAAAGGAAGATGTAGCAAAATCTGCAAAAGAGCTTATTCTTCAGCCAATGACTTCTGAAGAATATCTTCGTGAGTTTTTGCAAAATAGCGGCTATTGTATTGAAAATGAGATTCTTGCAAAAGAAGGAAACAAAATATATGTAATTATCAGGGCGGTTAAAGGCGTATCTGATGAATATATTTATTTTCCTGAAAAGTTAAAGGTAAATGAAAAATCTTTAATTGATGCATATTATGAAAAAGTTTCAAAAAGATTAAAAGACAAGATTAAAGGCTCTGTTCTGGACTGTAAACCAGAAGATGAAAAAGAATATAATGTAATATTAAGTAAGGTAAGGGAAATCTATGAAAATATCACAAATAGCAAAAATAGTTGAAAATATAGCTCCTCTTGATATTGCAGAAGAATGGGACAATGTTGGTCTGCTTGTTGGCAATGAGGACAGAGATGTTAAAAAAGTATTAGTTGCTTTGGATATTAATTCTGATATTGTCAGACAGGCTATAGAATGTGGTGCACAGCTTATAGTTACTCATCATCCTATAATTTTTAAGCCATTAACAAAAATTGTTGATAATTCAATCTTAAAGCTTATTGAAAATAATATTTCGGTATATTCTGCTCACACAAATCTTGATAATGCAGCTGACGGAGTTAACAAAGTTTTTGCAGATGTACTTAAGCTTAAAAATGTTGAAAGATATGGTATGTTGGCTATTGGTCAGATTGAAGAATGCTTTGTTTGTGATTTTATTGAAAATGTTAAGAATTCACTTAATGTGAGCAGTTTAAGATGTTCAGTAACAGATAATAAGAAAATCTCAAAGGTAGCTGTGTTAGGCGGAAGCGGTGGTGACTTTGTTCAGGAAGTATTAGCACTTGGGTGTGATGCATTTGTAACAGGGGAAGCATCCTATCACAATGCACAACTTGCGTATGAGAATAATTTGCTTTTAGTAACTGCAGGACATTTTGAAACGGAAAATCCTGTTGTTGATATGCTATGCAGTTTACTTAAGCAAAATACAGATGTAGAGGTTATTAAGGCTAAACCTTTTAACGTATATATTAATAAATAAAATATTTGAGTAAACCAGACAATCGCGGACTCACAGACGAAAGGGTGAGGATGAGGAAAGTCCGGGCTCCATAGGGCAGGGTGCCGGGTAGTTACCCGGTGGAGGCGACTCTAAGGATAGTGCAACAGAAAATAAAGCGCCAGAAATGGTAAGGGTGGAATAGTAAGGTAAGAGCTTACTGGGATGCAGGTAACTGCGTCTTTCGTGTAAACCCCACTCGGAGCAACACCGTATTAGGAATATGCGTCGGCCCGGCGTTCCTGGGTAGGTGGCTTGAGCTGTATAGAGATATACAGCCTAGATAGATGATTGTCTAATACAGAACCCGGCTTACAGGTTTACTCAAATTTTTTATATTTTTTTTTAAGCTTAATTTGAAGCTTTTTGGAGGCTTTGTAAGTTTAATGTGAAAATTTATTTAAATAAAGCAAGAAAAGTCCCATTTTATGGTACTTTACAGCGATTTTAAATAACCGGTGAAAATTATTGAAACCAAGAAATTGTAATAAAATAACAGAAAAAGCAAGTTTTTGAAAGATAATAACCTTTAACTTAAAAGTTGTGTCTGATTTTGCCTCTTAACAAACAAAAGCGTTTGTTGTATAGTCATTTTGAGGTGATGAAATGCAGCATGTTAAAACTGTTATTGTTAAAGGAAAAGCTTTAGAATATTTTATTACACAGCCAGATAGTGAATTTAACGAATTTGGTATTATGGCGAAATATGAAGATAAAGTTGAAATTGTTGAGGCACTTAGTGATGATTATGAATTTGTTCATAATTTAGCAGTTTCCCTTGCAGAAAGCAACACTATGCCCGAATTTATACAAGAATTATGTGAAGAGGCTTTGTTTGAAGCCTCATTTATTGAGTTTGTTGAGGAGGAAAAATGAATTTAAAAGTTCTTAAAGCTTTAGAATACGATAAGATATTATTAAATGTCGAAAAATTTGCCACAGGCGAATATGTTAAAGAAATGATACATAAGCTTTTGCCTGTTACGGATTATGACGATGTTATTAAATTGTGCGAGGAAACAGATGAAGCTGTCCGAACTATGCTTAAACATTCTAATCCTCCTTCTGTGGGAATATCAGACCACATTTTTTTATTAAAAAGAACAGTTACTGCAGGTATGCTTTCAATTCCGCAGATGATAAAAATTTATCAGTTGTTGAAATGCATAGATAACTATAAAAATTATGCATTGAATTTTGAAGAAAACGGCTTATTGGTGTATTACAGTGATAATTTAATAATGTATAAAAAGCTCTTGGATGAAATAGATGGAGCAATTTTAAACGAAGAACAGCTTAAAGACGGTGCATCACCTGCGTTGTTTGACATAAGAAGAAACATCAGATTGTATAATGATAAAATCAGAAGTGGTTTAAATGCTTCCATTACTAAAAAATTCACTAAATTTTTACAGGAGCCGATTATTACAACAAGAGGCGGAAGATATGTTATTCCTGTAAAAGCAGAGTGCAAGGGCGAGGTTCAGGGAATTGTTCACGACACCTCATCAACAGGTGCTACTTTATTTATTGAACCTATTGAAATAGTTGAGGCTAATAATAAATTAAAAAAATTAGAGCTTGACGAAATTGCAGAAACCGAAAGAATTCTTACTGAAATCAGTTCTCATATTGCCGATGTTGCTGAAAGCTTAATAGAGAATATTAAACTATTATCATACCTTGATATTATATTTGCCAAAGGTAAATACTCTCTTGAGATTAATGGTATAAAGCCTGTTGTTAATAAAAACGGAATTGTTAACTTAATTAAAGCAAGGCATCCGCTTATTGATCCGAAAAAAGTTGTTCCTATTGATATATCAGTGGGAGAAGAATTTGATACTCTTGTAATTACAGGTCCCAACACAGGTGGTAAAACAGTATCTTTAAAAACTGTGGGCCTTTTTGTTCTTCTTACTCAGACAGGAATTTTAATTCCCTGTAAAGACGGCTCAAATATAAGTTGCTTTGAAGAAATATATGCTGATATAGGCGATGAGCAGAGCATTGAACAAAGTCTTTCAACTTTTTCAGGACATATGAAAAATATAGTTGAAATCGTTAAAAAAGTAAACAATAAATCACTTGTGCTCTTTGACGAATTAGGTGCAGGTACAGATCCGATAGAAGGTGCAGCTCTTGCAATTTCTATTTTAGATTATGTAAAAAATAAAGGCTCAAAAACAGTTGCAACAACTCATTACAGTGAGCTTAAGCTATATGCTATGAGTGGAAACAGAATTGAGAATGCTTCATGTGAGTTTGATGTGGAAAGCTTAAGACCTACTTATAGACTGCTTATTGGAATTCCTGGTAAATCAAACGCATTTGCTATTTCTAAGAAACTTGGACTGTTTGATGAGATTATTGAAAATGCAGAAAGAAACATTTCTTCTGATAATATTAAATTTGAGGATGTGATTTCTGAACTTGAAGAAAAAAGAGTTCTGGCAGAAAAAGAGCACATTTCCGCTAAAAGTCTTAAACAACAAGCAAGTGCATATAAAACAACTCTTGAAACTGAGAGACTTAAATTTGATAAAAAGAAACAAAAAATTATTGATGATGCTATAGACGAAGCAAAAGACATAATCAGTAAGACTGAAGATGAAGTTGACAGAATGTTAGCTGAAATTATTGAGCTAAGAAAGAAAAAGAAAAATAATGAAGCAGCAAATAAGCTTGAAGAACTGAAGAAAGAGCTTAAGTCAAAAAGCAAAAAGCTTAATA
>JAZSLZ010000021.1:0-7396 GCA_045535635.1 Clostridia bacterium | reverse complement strand
ACTGTGATTGCATCTATTCCTGCCAAAGACTCTGCTATCGCATTTGTACCAATTGCAAAGTTTGGCATTTCAAATACGCCCATAGGTCCGTTCCAAACAACTGTTTTAGCGTCTTTGATTGCATCTTTGTAAAGAGCAATTGTCTTTTCACCGATGTCAAGACCCTGCCATCCAGCTTCAATTCCGCCTCTTTCAACTGTTTTGTGTTCTGCATTATTATCGAAATCTTTAGCAACAACTGTATCAACAGGGATAAGAAGCTTAACGCCTTTTTCCTCTGCCTTTGCCATCATTTCTTTAGCATAGTCAAGATAGTCAGCTTCAAGAAGTGAATCACCAACTTCTTCACCGAGAGCCTTCATGAATGTATAAGCCATACCACCACCGATGATAAGTGTATCAACCTTTTCAAGAAGATTGTTGATAACTGAAATCTTTGAAGATACTTTAGAACCACCAAGGATAGCAACTAAAGGTCTTACAGGGTTGTTAACTGCGTTTCCGAGGAACTGGATTTCTTTTTCAATAAGGAAACCGCAAACTGCTTCATCAAGGTATTTTGTAACACCAACATTTGAGCAATGAGCTCTGTGAGCTGTACCGAAAGCATCGTTAACAAAAATATCTGCAAGTGATGCGAGTTCTTCGCTGAATGTGTCAACATTCTTTGTTTCTTCTGCTCTGTATCTTGTATTTTCAAGAAGAACAACGTCTCCTTCTTTCATTTCTGCAACTGCCTTTTTAGCATTTTCGCCAACAACGTTATCGTCTTTAGCAAAAACAACTTCAAGACCTAATTTTTCTGAAAGCTTTTTAGCAACAGGAGCAAGTGAAAGCTCTGGCTTTGGTTCACCCTTTGGTTTACCAAGGTGTGAGCAAAGAATAACTTTTGCACCTGCATCAAGTAAATATTTGATTGTTGGAAGTGCACCGTCAATTCTTGTTTCGTCTGTGATGTTTCTGTTTTCGTCCAATGGAACGTTAAAGTCACATCTTACTAAAACTCTTTTACCTTTAAATTCTACGTCTTTTACTGATTTTTTGTTCATTACAAACAACTCCTTGTATATATTATTTTTTAACTATTACTATACCAAATACGCCCGGTCCTGCGTGAGCACCGATAACTGCGCCAACTCTTGAACCGCCCGTTATTTTCAAACCGTCTGCTTCAAGCATATCGGTGATTTTATCAAGATTTTCTTTCTTATCTGAATAAAGTGCATAAAGCTCATAATCTTTGCCTTCAACTTCATTTTTGATAAGCTCTTTCATCTTAAGGTACATTTTCTTTTCGCCCTTAACCTTTTCAACTGCGGCAACCTTACCATCTTCAGTAACCTGAAGAACAGGTCTTATATCAAGCACACCGCCGATGATAGCAGACATTGTTGAAATTCTGCCGCCTTTTTTAAGATATTCAAGGGTTTCAACTGCAAAAAATGCGGTTGTGTTATCTCTTTGTTTTTCAATTTCTGCAACGATTTCTTCGGCAGTTTTTCCTTCATCTGCGAGTTCTTTTGCTTTAAGAGCCATAAGACCGTAGCAATATGAATACATATTTGAGTCCACAACATGAACCTTGATTTCATCTTTTACCATATCTGCCGCCATAATTGCGTTTCTGTTTGTACCGCTTCCTGCCGCAGAAATAGTTATCATAATAATTTCGTCATATTCACCCACATATTTTCTGTAGGCTTCTTCAAATTCAATAGGTGTAATCTGAACAGTTTTAGGGATAACACCTGTTTCTCTTATTGTTTTGTAAAAATCATCTTCCGCCATATCAAATTTATCTCTTAAAAGAGTTTCTTCATCTTCAAGAGAAAACTTTATTGGAAGAATTTCAATATCATTCTTTTTGGCAATCTCTAAAGAAATATCTCCGGGACTGTCAATCATAATTTTGATTTTACTCATCCATTCGCTCCTTTCCGAAATTATTCAATATACATTATACACTATATAAGCGAATTTTTCAAACCTTTTTTGCAAAAAAACATAAAAATGTTTGAAACTTTCTGATTTTGTGTTAAAATGTATCTATGGAAAAAGATGATATTTTATTTTTAAGGCACATTATTGATAAAGATAATCTGTGCAAAAACAAAAACATACTAACCTCAACAGGCTTTCTCGATGCCCACGAGCAAGGTCTTGTTTTTGCCCATAAAAACGAATTTTATTCACCATTTGTACTATGGGGCGGATATGAGGACGCAGAAAGAAAAGTTTTATTTTTTCTTCCAGACTATCTAAACGAAGTACCAACCGACGAAATAGCGGTAGTAAAAGCAGATTTTGCCAAAGGTGTAAAACTTGCACACAAGGATTTTTTAGGTTCGGCACTTGGACTTGGTATAAAAAGAGAAAACACGGGCGACATTTTAATCTGCGAAAGCTTTGCACAGATTTTTATTCTCCCAAAGCTTTCCGACTTTTTCCTTACAAACTACACAAATGCAGGAAGACAGAGCATTTCCTGCAGTATTATTTCAACTGGCGAAATTACTTTACCTTTGCAACAGACAGAATTAAAAACAGTCACCCTTGCGTCACTTCGTGGCGACTGTATAGTTTCCGCACTTTTTTCTATTTCAAGAAGCAAAGCCTCGGAGCTTATTGAAAAGGGCAGAGTTTTTGTAAATGATGTTCCGTTTTTAAAGCCGGACAGACCACTTAATTCAGGCGATAAAGTCAAGGTTACCAAATCAGGCAGAGCATATATAGAAGAAATCGGCGGAACAAGTAGAAAAGGTAGGATATTTGTTACTTTTAAGATATATAAATAAAAAAACGGATGTGAATTCACATCCGTTTTTGTGACTTAGAAGCTTAAAGCTTCTAAAACTGCGTCGATATAGCTTACTGGAACATAAGTTTTGTCTGCAGGAAGCTGTGGAGCAACTTCTAAAACAAGTCTTGCTCTGTTGATTCCGCCTTCAACATCACCGATTCTGATCATTGATGAGAATGTTTCTTTAACAAGGTTGATTGACTGACCTTCTGCATCCCAAACAACTTCAAAGCCAAGTGCTTCTGCAACTGTTCTTAAAGGAATCATTTTGATGCCTTCAACTTCGTAGATTTCTTCGTCTTCTTTGATTTCAACTTTTTCGCCGTTTGCTAAAACAACAACATTTGCAGGAACTTCTTCTTCGATAACGAGTTCTGGAAGAATTACAACTTTTTCTGTTGTAGCATATGCAGGAATGCTCATTGTTAACATATCGTAGAAGAGAAGAACTCTGCTACCTGCTTTAACATCTTCAAGTCTTACAATGTTTCTTGTAAGGAAAGGAAGAACCTGAGCTTCTTTAGAAACTGTGATTTCTTTTGAACCTGCATCTGTTACAAGAACAACGCCGTTTTCTGATTCTTTAACTTCTTCAACTACTGCATAAATTGGGTTACCCATACCTGTTTCGTTCATTTCAACGATAGCGAAAGCGTATGACTGTGCAGGAATGCTCATTGTCATTGCCATACTGTGTGAAACTGCAACCTTTTTACCTACAGCAAGTTCAAGTCTTGAAGCACCGTCGTTGCCGATTAAAAGTGTGTTTTCGTCCATATTGAATCTGATTTCTTCAAGGTCTGTCTTAACTAAGACATAACCTTCTTCGTTGTTAACTTCAGCGATTTCGCCGTAGTTTGTTAAATAGCTTGGCATAACTTCTTCAACTGCAACGCCTTCTTCTTCTGAGATAAGCATAATGTCTTCCTCTGCAGCGATTGCTACAACTGAGAATGCCATAAGAGCCGCAAGGGCAAGTGCAAAAAATTTTTTCATTTTTGTTTCTCCTTTTTTGTTTATAAGTAATTTTTTTTGTTTTGCTTTTTCAGCCTTTACACACATAATACCCTGAAAAGTGCAAAAAGGTTGCAAAGTTTTAAAAAATATTTTGATAAATTTATTATATTATGATATAATCGATTTGTAAAGGAGGTTTTTTATATGAAAAAAGTCTTATTTTTCTTTTTATGTATTATGTTATTCTTCTGCGTAAGTGCAAATGCAGAAGAAATTTATATAGGTAACGATTATCAGGTCAACCCTCATTATGAATATTTAAATATTGAGTATGCCCAGCTTTATGATATTACCACAGGAGGCACTTCGTATAAAGAGTGCGCGGATATAGAAGAGGCCTACAACTATTTTATTGAACAGGCGAAGCTTCGTGCCAGGAAAATAAACATCAGCTTCCCGATTGATGTTCAAATCTCAGCAAGTTATGATGAAAAACAAGCGGTCGCTCTTGATTCAGCATTAGAAATTTTCATCTCTATGGGCGACTATTCCGAATTTGACATAAATTCAGCAGAATCAGACTATCTTTATTATCAGTGGGCAGGAAGAAATATATCATATACCCACACAAACGATTATAGCGAAAAAATAGTTTATGCTTGTATTTCTTTCAATATAAACTGGTTCACCACTCCTGAGCAGGCAGAAGAAGAAAATGTAAAAGTACAGCAAATACTTGACGAATTAGATGTATATGATAAAGATGAACATACTCAGGTGAAAGCAGTTTATGACTGGCTTCTTGATAATGCAGAATATGTTGATATGGATAAATACAATGCCGCCGCAGAGACAGGCGACAATGTTATATACCACTCCGCCTATTCTTCACTCATAATGGGCGAAACAGTTTGTCAGGGCTATGCAACTGCAATTTACAGACTGTTAAGAGAGCTTGGCATTTCCTGCCGAGTAGTTTCAGGTGATGCTGGAGGTGCTCATGCATGGAATATGGTGAGAATAGGTTCATACTATTATTTAATAGATGCAACTTGGGATGACCAGCCTTATAACAGAACAAGATATTTTCTTAAAGCAAAATACAGCGACCATACTGCAGATGAGGAGTTTTTATCAACAGCTTTCCAGAGATTTTTCCCTATGGCAGCAGAAGATTACACCGAAACTCTATACTACACACCAAATGCACCGCAAAATATTTCTATAGTAGAAAACGGTGAAAACATAACAATTAAATTTGACCTTGATTCTACTTCCCAGTATGCAGCAGTTTCTACAGATGATGAGCTTTTGTATCTTGCGACTAATTCTGTATTAAATGACACCACAACTCATACTGTTACTCACACACCGCAAAACGACACAACAGCTTATGAGATTGTAGCTCTTAGAATGGAATATAATTCAAGAACTGATGAAGAAACCAGCCACGCAAACTGCGAGGCACTCTTAATAAAAAATATAGAATTTGAAAAAATATCTACCGGCATAACATCAGTTACAGGTGTTTCAAACACAACAACTGTAACACTTCCTTCAGAGTTAATCCTTGAAAATGATTTAACCTTTGACAATGTCATTTTAAGCGGTGCTTGTACCATCTATGCCAACGGACATAAGCTTACAATAACAGACACCGTTACATCAGATGCAAGACTTACAGTTTATGGCGGTGGCAAGAATACAGATGTTAACGGCGATACATATTTAAACCTTAATGGTGGTCTTTATAAGGATGTGTATGGCGGTGGATATAACGGAAAAGTAACAGGCAACACCACAGTAATTTTGGGTGGCAATACAAACAAAGGTGATGTTTTCACATCTTCACCTTGTAAAGTTTTCGGTGGAGGAAACAATGGTGCAGTTGAAGGCACAACCTCTGTTACATTAAAAGACAATGCAGTAGCTTTATATCTTGTAGGTTCAGGCACAGGCACAAACGGCACCTGCAACGGCACAGATATAAACATTCAGGGTGGAAGCGTTATGAATGTTTATGCAGGTTCAAGAAATGTTGCCCTGCCTGAAGGAATAAACACAAAAATAACTATGACAGGCGGTAAGGCAGAAGCACTTTTTGGTGGATGCGAAGCAGTAGAAATGACAGGCCACACAAGAATTTATCTTCTCGGCGGTTATATAACAAGAAGAATTTATACAGGTTGTTACAATGGAAATGACGATTTAGGAAACTTACAGTCAGACCGATATGTTAAAGGCACAACTGCTCTTTACATTGGCCCTTCAGCTACAATAAACACCGAAATAGAACTTTTAAATAAAGAAACCGTAAACACAGGCGTATTTATCGGAAGCAGAACAACCTCAAGCCATAGCGATGAAATTAATACTGTAGTTTATTTAGACAACTGCTATGACACTCACAATAAATACATCGGTGAAAAGCATTGGCTATTTACAAGTAAATTCAAAAGCTTTGAAAACTACATTATAAAGGACGGCTTAAACGGAACTGTTGAATTTACAACAGATGGAAAATTAAAATTAATTCCCGACGAAAAATATTATTCATTGTTTAACGGAGCAAAAGCCGAAAATATTGTTTCTCTTTCAAAAAAAGAAAATACAGTTTCATTTGATAAGCTTAAGCTTTATTTTGAACTTCTTGAAGAAAAAGCTAATAAAATCAAGCTTGATATTATAGCAGATGAACCTGCCTTTCTTTTCACAGGTACTTATGCAGAAGACAAGTTAATAAATCACACATTTGAACAGGCAAAGACAGAGGAAAAAGAAATAGAGCTTACAGAAAATTCACAAACCAAAATATTCTTCTGGACAAATGGTTTAAAACCACTTGCAGAGCCAATAGTAAGATAACAAAGGCGGTTAAAAATGTCCAAAATACGAAAGATATATTTTATAAGATTAATTGGAAGATGTATTATTTGTCTTACTACAATTTTTCTGTTTGCTTTTAAAAAAGACGCCTTTGATGTTGCAAATGGTATGAACTTCTTTGAAAGCTTTTCTCCTCTTCATATTTTATGGGGAATATGGCTTTTGGATATGCTTTTGCAGTTAATCCCTGTAAAGGCTCACATTTCCATAGGCTCACAAAAGGTTTTTTCTTCAGTATTCAAACCGATAAAAGAAAAAATAAACTATGAAAATCTAAAAAAACACATAAAAGATACAACTTTTTCCGCATATAAGGTTATGCTTATATGGATTGTTCTCACAACAGTTATTGTTCTTTTATATAAGTTCAATATAATAGATACTGCAACGGTAGTTTTAATATCTGTTTTCTTCTATGTGTGCGACCTTATATGTGTTCTTATATGGTGTCCGTTCAGACTCATAATGGGAAACAAATGTTGTACCACCTGCCGTATTTTCAATTGGGACCATCTAATGATGTTTTCACCATTTGTTGCAGTTAAAGGTTTTTATACCTGTTCACTTTTTATAATTGCATTTATTATCTGGCTTATATGGGAAATATGCGTTTTCACATATCCTGAAAGGTTCTGGGAAAACAGTAATATGGCACTTAAATGCTCTGAGTGCACCGACAAGCTCTGTACTCAGTATTGCAGAAAACTAAAAAAATAGAGAAAATTGTATGCCAAGTATCCTTAGGACACTTGG
>JAZSLZ010000102.1:0-10361 GCA_045535635.1 Clostridia bacterium | reverse complement strand
TTTTTTTACAACACTACTCGTTTAAAAAACAGGAAAAGGTGAGTTCCTCTTCCTGTTCTTTGTTATACCGTTTTTTATTTTTTGTGAACTAAATGGGGTTCACTTCAATTTGTATCGGTTTTTAAAATTTTCGTATAAGTCCTATAACCTTGCCGAGCACAGTTAAAGTGTCGGGGTAAATTGGAGAATATGCAGGATTTTCTGGCAATAAATATACCTGTTTTTCAGTTTTTATAAGGCGTTTAACTGTTGCACTGTCATCTATAAGTGCAACTACGATATCGTGGTTTTCTGCATCGTTTTGCTTTTTTACAATAACAATATCGCCATTATTTATACCGGCATCAATCATTGAATCACCTGTTACATTTAACATAAATAATTCATCACTTGCACCAAAATGTGTGGGAAGGGGATAATATTCATCTATGTATTCATAAGCAAAAACAGGATTACCTGCAGTAATTGTTCCGAGAAGCGGAACAGAACTGTATGTTATTTCTTTTACCGGTTTTATTGTTCTTTGCTTGTTTTTATCACTCTTAAGGTATCCCTTTTCTCTAAGCAGTTTCAGATGTTGATATACTGTAGCAGGAGATTTAAGACCTGCTTCCTTACATATTTCACGAACTGTAGGAGAGTGACCGTTTTTTTCAATATATTTAGTTATGATATTTAAGATTTCTTCCTGCTTTTTTGTCATCATATATATCACCTTAAATTATTATATATTATAATTAGCAAAAATGCAAGTCCCTGCAGATGCAGGGATTATTTTTATTGAAATTTGAGATAATATATGGTATAATAAAATGATAAGATTTGCAAGAATGAAAGGATGTGAGGTTTGTGGATTTTAAGGTAATTTCTAATTTTGAACCTTCAGGCGATCAGCCTCAGGCAATTGAAAAACTTTCAAATGGTGTCATTGACGGATTAAAAGGACAAATCCTTAAAGGTGTAACAGGTTCCGGTAAGACATACACTATGGCAAAGGTTATTGAAAAAGTTAACAAACCTACGCTTGTTCTTGCACATAACAAAACCTTAGCTGCTCAGCTATGTAGTGAATTTAAAGAGTTTTTTCCTGAAAATGCAGTTGAATATTTTGTAAGCTTCTATGATTATTATCAGCCTGAAGCTTACATCCCTCATACAGACACATACATTGAAAAAGATTCTTCTATTAATGATGAAATTGATAAATTAAGACACAGTGCAACTGCATCACTAGCAGAAAGAAACGATGTTATAATTGTTGCATCAGTTTCGTGTATATATGGTCTTGGAGATCCGATTGACTATAACACTATGGTTTTATCTCTTCGTCCAGGTATGATAAAAGACAGAGATGAGGTTATACAAAGACTTGTTTCTATGCAATATGAAAGAAATGATATTGACTTTTCGAGAGGGAAATTCAGAGTACGCGGCGATGTTCTTGAAATAGTTCCTGCCGCTTCAAACGAGAACTCTGTAAGAATTGAATTTTTTGGTGATGAAATAGACAGAATTTCGGAAATAAATATTATAACAGGTGAGATAGTGGGAGAGAGAAGCCACATTGTTGTTTTTCCTAATTCTCATTATGTTACAACAAAAGACAAAATGGAAAAAGCTATAATAAGCATTAAAGAAGAATTGTCTGAAAGAATAGATGAATTTAGTTCTGAAAAGAAATTGCTTGAGGCACAAAGGATAGAGCAACGAACACTTTATGATATTGAAATGATGGAAGAAACAGGTTTTTGTCAGGGTATCGAAAATTACTCAAGACATATCAGCGGAAGAGAGCCAGGTTCACCGCCTTTCACTCTTTTTGATTATTTTCCTGACGATTTTTTGCTTATAATTGATGAAGCTCATGTAACTATCCCACAGGTAAGAGCGATGTATGCCGGAGACAGATCCAGAAAAGAAAATCTTGTTGATTTTGGTTTCAGACTTAAAAGTGCTTTTGACAACAGACCGCTATGTTTTGAAGAATTTGAGAAAAAAATTAATCAGGCTATATATGTTTCAGCTACTCCTGCACAATACGAATATGAGCACAGCGAGGCTCTTGTAGAACAAATTATAAGACCAACAGGACTATTAGATCCTCTTATTGAAGTTGTTCCTCAGGAAGGACAAATAGACCATCTTATTTCGCAAATCAATACTGTAGTTGAGAAAAACGAGAGAGTTCTTGTTACAACGCTTACAAAGCGAATGGCAGAAAATCTTACTGATTTTTTAGAGGACTACGGTTTAAAAGTAAAATATCTTCATTCGGTTGTTAAAACAATAGAGCGAATGGAAATTATAAGAGATTTAAGACTTGGTGTTTTTGATGTTCTTGTGGGAATTAACCTTTTAAGAGAAGGTCTGGATTTGCCTGAGGTGTCACTTGTTGCCATTTTAGATGCTGATAAAGAAGGTTTTTTAAGAAGCGAAACCTCTTTAATTCAAACAATTGGCAGAGCTGCCCGTAATGCTAACGGCAAAGTTATAATGTATGCATCGGAAATGACCGAAAGTATACAAAAGGCAATTTCTGAAACTAACCGCAGACGAAATATTCAAATGCAGTATAACAAGGAACACAATATTACACCTAAAACAATTGTTAAAGATATAAGAGAAATAATTGAAGCTACAAAAGAAATTAAGGAAACTAAAAACACATATAAAGGTGATATACGAAAACTTATTAAAACGCTTACAGAAGAAATGTTTGATGCAGCAAAGCGTTTGCAGTTTGAACGCGCTGCGATATTAAGAGATAAAATACAAGAACTGGAGGAGGAGATTTGATGAGAGACAGCATATATATTAAAGGTGCAAAAGAACACAATCTGAAAAATATAGATGTTGAAATACCTCGTGACAAGCTTGTTGTTCTTACAGGGTTAAGCGGTTCAGGAAAATCTTCTCTTGCTTTTGATACAATTTACGCAGAGGGACAAAGGCGTTATATTGAATCATTATCTTCTTATGCAAGAATGTTTTTAGGTCAAATGGACAAGCCAAATGTTGAATCAATAGATGGCTTATCACCTGCAATTTCTATCGACCAAAAGACTACGAACAGAAATCCTCGTTCAACTGTTGGAACTGTAACTGAAATTTATGATTATTATCGTTTATTATACGCAAGAGTCGGCATTGTTCATTGCCCTAACTGTAATAAAGAAATCAGGCAACAATCTATAGATGAGATTGTTGGTAAGCTTATGAAGCTTGAAGAGGGAACTAAATTTCAGGTTTTAGCTCCTGTTGTAAGAGCAAGAAAAGGCGAGTATCATAAGATTTTTGAAGACGCTAAAAAATCAGGCTTTGTAAGAGTTCGTGTTGATTCAGTTATGTATGACCTGTCTGAAGAAATCAAACTTGAAAAGAACAAAAAGCATAACATAGAAATTGTAGTTGACAGACTTATTGCAAAAGAAACAATGAGAAAAAGACTTACCGACTCTGTTGAAACTGCTCTTAAACTTGCAGATGATTTAGTCTTAATTGATATAATTGATAAGGAAGAAGTACTTTTTAGTCAGAATTATGCATGTCCTGATTGTAATATTAACATAGAAGAGCTGACTCCAAGAATGTTTTCTTTTAACAGTCCTTTTGGAGCATGTCCGCAGTGTACAGGTCTTGGAATTGAGCAAAGAATTGATAGAGATTGTATTGTTCCTGATACAAGTAAATCACTGGCAGAGGGAGCCGTTGTTGCCAGTGGATGGAATTCTGTCGCAAATAAAAACAGTATTGCTTATAACCAATTTCTTGCACTATCAAAGCATTATGGTTTTTCTTTAGATACTCCTTTTGGTAAGTTAAGCGAAGAAATTCAAAATGTAATTTTATATGGTTCAGGTAAGGAACGAATTAAGTTTGAATACCAAAGCACATACAGTGGAGGTGTTTACAATGTTCCGTTTGAGGGTGTTATCTCTAATCTGGAGAGAAAATACAGAGAAACATCTTCTGAGTATGTGAAAAACGAAACTGAAATGATAATGGTTGATGTTCCTTGCTCAATGTGTCATGGTAAAAGACTGCGAAAAGAAAGCATTGCTGTAACGGTTAGCGATAAAAATATTATTGAATTGTGCGATTTATCAATTACAGAAACAGTTGAATTTTTCAAAAATTTATCTCTTGGCGAAAACAGTACAATCATTGCTTCCCAAATACTGAAAGAGATTAACTCAAGACTAAAATTCCTTATGGATGTTGGTCTTGGGTATCTGACTCTTTCAAGAGCAACAGGAACATTATCAGGTGGGGAAGCACAGAGAATTCGCCTTGCGACTCAGATAGGCTCAAGTCTTATGGGTGTTTTATATATCCTTGATGAACCTAGTATTGGACTTCACCAAAGAGACAACAACAAGCTTATTAAAACTTTACAGAATTTAAGAGATCTTGGTAATACTGTTTTAGTAGTTGAGCACGATGAAGATACTATGTTTGCAGCAGATCATATTGTTGATATAGGTCCGGGAGCAGGAATCCATGGCGGTGAAGTTGTATGCTCTGGTACTGTTGATGATATTAAGAAATGTAAAAACAGTGTTACAGGTGACTATTTAAGCGGAAGGAAATTTATTCCTGTTCCATCACAAAGAAGAGTTCCAACAGATAAATATCTAGAAGTTATTGGAGCTAAAGAAAATAATCTTAAGGATATAAGTGTTAAGTTCCCAATAGGTCTAATCACTGCAGTAACAGGTGTTTCAGGCTCAGGAAAAAGTACACTTGTAAATGAGATTCTTTATAAAACTCTTGCAGTTGAATTAAATAACGCAAAGAAAAAAACAGGTAACTGCAAAGAGATAAAGGGCATAGAATATCTAGATAAGGTTATTAATATTGACCAAAGCCCAATTGGCAGAACTCCGCGTTCAAATCCTGCAACATATACTGGATTGTTCAGCGATATTAGAGATTTGTTTGCGATGACTACAGAAGCTCAGGCAAGAGGTTATAAATCAGGAAGATTCAGTTTTAATGTTAAAGGTGGAAGGTGTGAAGCGTGTAGCGGTGACGGTGTATTAAAAATAGAAATGCACTTTTTGTCCGATGTTTATGTCCCTTGTGAGGTTTGTAAAGGAAAACGCTACAACAGAGAGACACTTGAGGTAAAGTATAAAGGCAGAAACATCGCAGAAGTTCTGGATATGACTATAGACGAAGCTACAACTTTCTTTGAAAACACACCTAAACTTCACAACAGATTAAAAACATTGTGCGAAGTGGGTCTTGGATATGTAAAATTAGGCCAATCAGCTACAACACTTTCAGGCGGTGAAGCTCAAAGAGTGAAACTTGCTACAGAGCTTTCGAGAAAAAGTACAGGTAAAACTGTATATATACTCGATGAACCTACAACAGGTCTTCATACTGCCGATGTTCATAAGCTGATTGAAGTTATTGACAGACTTGCAGTGGCAGGGAACACCGTTATAGTTATTGAGCATAATCTTGATGTTATTAAAACTGCGGACTATATAATTGATATGGGGCCTGAAGGCGGAGACGGTGGCGGAACTGTAGTTGTTTGCGGAACACCGGAACAGGTAGCACAGTGTAACGAGTCGTTTACAGGCCATTTCTTAAAGAAAATTCTTTAATACTAAGGAGAAAAAATATGTCAGTAAAATCATTGTTATTTTTTAATAAATTTTTTAAACTTCCAGTACATCCATTCAATATGCAGAATGATGGTGTTATGACATACAGTATGTGGCAATATAACAAAGGTATCGAAACAATCAAATTCTATCTTAAGCATACTGATACAGATGAAATGTTCAAAAACAAAGATGTGCTTGATATTGGTTGCGGAGCGGCAGGTAAATCCCTCTATTATCTTTCTATAGGTGCCAAAAGTGTAACTGGTATTGATGTTGTTGCAAAGTATGAGGAGGAAGCATATTCCCTGCAGAAAGAATTAGGTTTAACAGGATTCACATTTAAGCTTGAAGATGCATCAAAAATGTCTTTCGATGATTGCTCATTTGATACTGTAATTATGAATGATGCTATGGAGCATGTTGCAGAACCTGAAAAAGTTCTTAATGAAGTTTACAGAGTTCTCAAGCCCGGCGGAAAGCTTTATGTTAATTTCCCGCCTTATAATCATCCGTTTGGGGCACATTTAAGTGATGTTATAGCTATTCCTTGGGTTCACTTATTTTACAGCGACAAAACCCTTATTTCAGCTTATAAAACGCTTGTTAAAGGATTGCCTGATGAAAATGACAGAATTAATTTCAGAATAAGCAAGAATGCTGATGGGGAAGAATATTTCTCATATATAAACAAGATGACAATTTCAAGATTTAATAACTGTGTTAAGGCAACAAAATTTAATTGTGATTTTTATACAGAAATACCATTAAGAAACTTTTTAACGCCATTAAGTAAACTTAAATTCACAAAAGATTGTTTTGTAAAAATGGTGGTTGCAGTACTTTCTAAAGAATAGCTTGATTTATTTTAATACTTGTGATATTATAATATAGTTATGTAATTTTATTTTGGATAGGAGAACTGTTATGTGGACAACTGTGTTTCTGGCGCAGGATGAAACTTCTGCAGCAGAACTTAAAGAATTGTTTTTAACTAACGGTATCATTGTTAAAATCAAACCGATAATTAACAAAGAAAATAATATCAAATCTTATGAGTTTTATGTTCCATCTGCAGAATTGGATTTTGCACTTGAATTAATCATTGATTTTCAGGAGTAATTGAATAATGACAATACCTAATATCATAACATTATTCAGAATTGCACTTACACCTGTATTTCTTACTGTTTTATACAGCAATATGAAAAGCAAATTAATTATAATGATAATTATAATTGCATTATCTGCGTTAAGTGATGTTCTGGATGGTTTTATAGCAAGAAAATTTAATATGAAATCAAAACTAGGTGCTGTTTTAGATCCCATAGCTGATAAACTAATGCAATTAGTTGTCTTATTGTTTTTGCTTAAATTTAAATTAGTTCCGAGTTTTCTTGTGATTTTTATTTGCCTTAAAGAGGTTGTGCTTTCATGCGGAGCTATTCATCTTCTAAGGCAAGGCTTCGAGGTATCTTCAGACAAATCAGGTAAAATTGCTACTTTTACATTTTATTTGTGCTCGTTTATATTTATCTTTTTACAGCCTGTAAATTTTGTACGGTATATATTATTTACTATTTTAATTATCACATCGATTTATGCACTTATTGATTATTCAATAATTTTTGCAAATAATACTAATATTTTTAAAAGGAATGATAATGATGACAGAGAGAAACAATCTTGATACAACTTACAATCCTAAAGCTTTTGAAGAAAGAATATATAAGTTTTGGGAGGAAGGCGAATATTTTAAAGCCGATGCTAAATCAGAAAAAGAACCTTATACTATCGTAATACCGCCACCAAATGTTACCGGTCAGTTACATATGGGACATGCTCTTGACGAAACATTGCAGGATATTCTTATAAGATATAAGAGACTTGCAGGTTTTGAAGCACTTTGGGTTCCCGGTACAGACCACGCAGGTATTGCTACTCAGATTAAGGTTGAAGAAAATTTAAGAAAAGAAAAAGGTCTTACAAGACACGATATTGGAAGAGAAGATTTTCTTAAACTTGTTTGGGACTGGAAACACAAATACGGTAATACTATTATTACTCAGCTTAAAAAACTCGGTTCTTCCTGTGACTGGTCCAGAGAAAGATTTACTATGGACGAAGGTTGCTCAAATGCAGTAAGAGAGGTTTTTTACAATTTATACAACAAAGGTCTTATATACAGAGGTAACAGAATTATCAACTGGTGTCCTAACTGTACTACAGCTTTATCTGATGCAGAGGTTGAATATGAAGAACAGGACGGTAATTTCTGGCACATTAAATATCCTATCAAGGATTCAGACCAGTATCTTACTATTGCAACAACAAGACCAGAAACTCTTTTAGGTGATACTGCTGTAGCAGTTCATCCTGATGATGAAAGATATAAAGATATTGTAGGAAAAATGCTCATACTTCCATTAGTTGGAAGAGAAATTCCTATTGTTGCAGATGAGTATGTTGAAAAAGATTTTGGTACAGGAGCAGTTAAAATTACACCTGCACATGATCCTAACGACTTTGAAGTTGGGTTAAGACACAATCTTGAAATTATCAAAGTTCTTGATGATAATGCTAATGTAAATGAATTTGGCGGAAAATATCAGGGTATGTCAAGATATGATGCAAGAAAAGCTATTGTAGCAGACCTTGAAGAACAAGGATTCTTAATCAAAATTGAAAAGCATTCTCATAACGTTGGTACTTGCTACAGATGCGGAACTACTGTTGAACCAATCGTTTCCCGTCAGTGGTTTGTAAAAATGGAGCCATTAGCTAAACCTGCTCTTGAAGTAGTTAAAGACGGTACATTAAAATTTGTTCCTGAACGTTTCTCTAAAACATACATAGGATGGATGGAAAATGTAAGAGACTGGTGTATTTCCCGTCAGTTATGGTGGGGACACAGAATTCCTGCATTTTACTGCACAGATTGTGGAGAAATGACTGTTTCTAAAACAGACATTACCTCTTGTCCAAAATGCGGTGGCAAGGTTGTTCAGGACGAGGACGTTCTTGATACATGGTTCAGCTCTGCACTTTGGCCATTTTCAACACTTGGATGGCCTGAAGAAACAGAAGATCTTAAGAGATTTTACCCAACTAATACTCTTGTAACAGGATATGATATTATTTTCTTCTGGGTTGCAAGAATGGTATTCTCAGGTCTTGAGCATACAAAGAAATGTCCATTTGAACATGTTTTCATTCACGGTCTTGTTAGAGACAGTCAGGGAAGAAAAATGTCAAAATCACTTGGAAATGGTGTAGATCCGCTTGAAGTTATTAATCAGTATGGTGCTGATGCTTTAAGATTTACATTAGCAACAGGTAACTCTCCTGGAAATGATATGAGATATTATGAATCAAAGGTTGAAGCAAGTAGAAACTTTGCTAATAAAATTTGGAATGCTTCAAGATTTGTTCTTATGAATCTCACAGAAGAAAACATCAATTTACCTGATATTTCTAAGCTTTGTATGGAAGACAAATGGATTTTAAGCAAATACAACAGAGTTGTTAAAGAAGTTACTGATAATATCGATAATTTCGAGCTTGGAGTTGCAGTTTCAAAGCTTTATGACTTTATTTGGGATGATTTCTGTGATTGGTATATTGAACTTGTTAAATCAAGACTTTATGAAGCAGAAGATTCAACAAATAAGATTGCACAGGCAGTTCTTGTATATGTATTAAGAAACACTTTGGTTCTTTTACATCCATTTATGCCATTTATTACTGAAGAAATCTGGCAGCATTTACCTCATGAAGGTGAAACTATTATGAGAAGTGTATGGCCTGAATATAAAGATGAATTAAACTTTGAAGCTGATGAAAAGAATATGGAAGTTATAATGGATGCTATTAAAGCAATAAGAAACACAAGAACTTCTATGAATGTTGCACCATCTAGAAAGGCTAACATATTCATTAAAACATCAAATAAAGAAATGTTTGAAAAAGGGGAGTCATTCTTCAAAAAACTTGCGTCTGCTTCACAGGTAGATTTCATTGATGATGAAGCATCACTTCCTGAAAATACTGTATCAGTTATTTCTGAAGGAGCAGTAACATTCATTCCTTTCGGTGAGCTTGTTGATATTGAGAAAGAAAAGGAAAGACTTCTTAAAGAAAAAGAGCATCTTGAAGCCGAAGTTGAAAGGGTAGTGAAAAAATTATCAAATGAAAGCTTTGTTGCAAAAGCTCCTCAGAAGGTAGTAGACGAAGAAAAAGCAAAGGGCGAAAAGTACAAGGAAATGCTTTCAAAGGTTGAAGAAAGTCTAAAAAATCTTTAATTAAACCTATTATAAGGCTGTGCTGGGTAAAACCTTCACAGCCTTATGTAAAATTCGGAGATGAAATAATGGATTATCAGAATGCACTTGACTTCATACACTCTCTGTCAAAATTTGCAGAGAAAAAGGGTCACGACAATATAAAAGCAATACTTTCAAAGCTTAATAATCCTCAGGATGAGCTTAAGTTTGTACATATCGCAGGCACTAATGGCAAAGGCTCTGTGGCAGCTTTTGTATCTTCTATCCTAAAAGAGCATGGACTTAAGGTGGGAACTTTTATATCTCCTTTTATAGAGCGGTTTAACGAAAGGATACAGATTGATGGTGTACCTATAGAGGACAGTGACCTTGTTTCATATACAGAAAGGATAAAAGAAATATGTGATTTGCTTCCACATATCAATCCTCTTGAGTTCGAAGTGATTACAGCTATTGGATT
>JAZSLZ010000096.1:0-7417 GCA_045535635.1 Clostridia bacterium | reverse complement strand
TTTTAAAATTATTTTTCATAAATACCACCCTTTCGTGTTTGTTTCTCTTACCTTGATTAGAGTTTAACACACTATGTGGGTGATAAAACGGACAGTAGTGTTTACTGTCCGTATTTTTCAACTATTTTATTAAGATGATTTATAAATTCCTCTTTAACATATTCAGGTGAAATGATTTTTGCCCTGTCACCAAAGCCAGTAAGCCATGAATAAAAATGTTGACTTACCGCAACATTAAGATACGCCGTAAATGTTTCTCCTGATGGTACAATTGAAACATCTGTTCCAAAACGGTCAATAACAACGCCAACAAGAGATTTGTCAAATTCCACCGTTGTTTTTGTTTCTTCTCCCCTATACATTGAAAAAGTCTTTTTTGCATAGGACGGCAAATCAAACTTTTCATCAGGTAGATTTCTTTTTTCCTCTGAAATAAAGGTCTGCTCCATTTTGTCAACTCTGTAATGGACATAAGAATTATATTTTTCCTTGTATGTTATAAGATAATAATTCTCATCACTATATGTAAGAGCAACAGGTGCTTCCTTGTAAAAGCCTCCATCTTTTCTGAAATGCTTCTTTTTATCAATGCCCCACTCATAATATTTAAAGCATATCTGTTTATCCGAAAGAATAGCCTCGTGTATTTTATCTACATTATAGTATATATGTTCATTTTCTGTTTTTGCACGGTCAAGCACAAATACCTGACGGTTTAAAATACTTGCTCCTGCCTTGCTTGTAAGAGTTTCCAGTTTCTTTATAAGCTCAAGGCTCTTCTTAACTGTTATAAACTTTGATGCCTGAACAGTATCAACCAAAAGCTTAAGCTCAGGGGTTTCAAACTCTCTTGAGGCAAGATAATAATTATATGTTTTTGATTTTTCTGCACAAATATCAAGACCAAACAATTTAAGACATTCTATATCATCATAAATTGCCTTTCTTTCGGCACTTATATCTTTTGACGCTAAATATTCTATCAATTCAGGGACTGTAACATAATGATTTTCGTCTGTGTTTTCCATAAAATATTTTGCAATATATAAAAGCTTTAATTTTTGGTTTGTACCCTTTGCCATTGTCACCACCTCATATATATAATAATACATTTTGTCTGTTTTGTCTATTGCAATTGACTTTTTTATTCAATTGTGATAAAATTTTTTTGTTCAAGAAAGGGTTGATATTATGAAAGCTACATACGAAATCAGCGTTGCAGGAATAAAAAGAGATTTAGAGTTATTTCCTGTCAGCGATAGCCTTAAAATCGCAGCGTTCATTCTTTTTGGCGATGTGGAGCTTACCGTAAAATGTGCAGAAGCACTTTTAAAGATTGCACCAAAGTATGATATTATGATTACAGCCGAAGCAAAAAGCATTCCTCTTATTCACGAAATGGCAAGACAAAGCGGTCAAAATGAATATATCATTGCAAGAAAAGGTGTTAAAGTTTATATGAAAAATCCTCTTGAGGTTTCAGTAAACTCCATCACAACTCAGCACGAGCAGAAGCTTTATATCGGTGAAAAAGAAGTAAATATGCTTAAGGGCAAAAAGGTTCTTATAGTTGACGATGTTATTTCAACAGGCGAATCACTTGCCGCAATTGAAGAGCTTGTAAAAAAAGCAGGTGGGGAAATTGCTGGAAAACTTGCAGTTTTAGCCGAAGGTGATGCTATTGATAGAAAGGACATCAGCGTTTTGGGACAGTTGCCGTTATTTGATGCAAACGGCGAAGTTCTTGCGTAATACACAAAAGGAAGCTTTAATTAAAGCTTCCTTTTTTACATCTTATTTTATTGAATAATCACCTTTAATCATAAAGATACACTCGCTTGTTGTTTTAAAGCCTCTGCCGTCTGCAACAGGTACAATAAGCAAATGGTTAGATGGGGTTGCTGTTTGGTCCGCAAGGTCAGTACCTGCCGTTACATCTGCAATTCCGCCTTTTTTTGTTGCAACAATCAAAGATGTTCCCATTCTCTGAATAGCCTCTGTTCCTGCTTCGCAAATTACGGTTTTTCCTTTTTCTACTGTCACCACTTTAAATGTAAGTTCCGCTTTTACTTCAGGTGCAAAGACCTGTTTGAGATAGCTTAAAGAAATAATTGGATCGTTGTTATCTCCCGCCTGCGCATACACCAAGTATGTAACCGCTATACTTAACACCGTGATTATTGTTATAATTGTAAACAATTTCCTTTTCATAATTATACCTCCCATAAACCGAAGCTTATAAGCAAAGCCTCATTCACTTTCTTAATAAGTAACTGGTCTGCCTTGCCTATTTTTTCTTTCAGTCTTTTTTTATCTATTGTTCTTATTTGTTCCAAAAGAATAACCGAGTCTTTTGTAAGACCGTATTCTTTAGCATCAATTTCAATGTGTGTAGGCATTTTAGCTTTGTTGATTTGTGATGTTATAGCTGCCACAATAACAGTTGGACTGTACTTGTTGCCTATATCGTTCTGAACGATCAATACAGGTCGTACGCCTCCCTGTTCGGAACCAATAACAGGACTTAAATCAGCATAGTAAATGTCTCCTCTTTTAACAATCACAATACTCACTCTCCGAAAGTTTTTCCTCACAATCTGCCAACACCTGATTGTCGGCATTCAAACACATTTCGGCGTATTCTTCATTAAACTGCCCCATAGCCATATAGCCGGTAGCCATTTTTTCATATTCCCTCACATATAAATTGATTGCATCTTTTGCTAAATCTTCGATATTTCTATCATCATCTTTTGCTATTTGCTCAATTCTGCTATAAAGGCTCTGAGGGATTTTAAGTTCAAGTTTCCTGTGTTGTGCCATAATATACCCTGCCCCCGCAAATTATAATACTGATAGATGACTAAATCACCTATGAGTATTATACAATAACGCACAACTCAGGTCAATAACAATTATATGCAATTATTCTCCTTCCGCAACTGATTTCAATTGAGAAAGCTGATATTTTTTACAACTTTACCAGAATCAAGGTAAATTCTTGGTACTCTTTTTCCAACCATGCATAATATTTCATAACTGATGGTACCGCAAATTTCTGCCAATTCATCAGCAGAGTTGTATTCGCCGAATATAACAGCTTCATCGCCTGTACTTATATTATTGGCATTTGAAGCGTCAATCATACATTGGTCCATACAAATTCTGCCTGTTTGATTAAATTTTTGTCCGTTTATTTCAATAGTAAGCTTTCCGCTTAACATTCTTAAAAGTCCGTCTGCATAACCTATACCAATTGTTGCAACTTTGTCACCTTTTTTAGCAGTATATGTTCCGCCGTAGCTTATTTCACTGTCCTCACAAAGAGTTTTTATGTGAGTTACAAGGCTTTTTAAGGTCATAACCGGTTTTAATTCTATTTCTTTTCCTTTAAGATACATAGACGGATAATATCCGTAAAGAATAATTCCAGGACGCACCATATCAAGATGCATCTGTGGGTATCTCATAATTGTTGCACTGTTGGCACAATGCTTTACAGGAATATGTATATCTTCTTTTTCAAGCTCATCAATAAATTTCATAAACTTGTCAAACTGCTTTAAAGTTTTTTCTTCGCTTTCCTCATCCGCAGTTGCAAAGTGAGTAAAAATTCCCTCTATTTCTATATTTTTAAGTTTACTGATTTCTTTTACAGCTTCAACACTTTCTTTTGTGCATGAGAATCCAATTCTTCCCATACCTGTGTCAACCTTTATATGTATTTTAACCTTATCTTTTGCTTTTTCATTCAGTTTTTTTGCAAAATCAAGACTTGCCACAGCAGGAGTAAGATTATATTCAATAACATCTTCAAGTCTTTCTTCAGGAACAACTCCAAGTATTAAAATATTCTCTTCAATTCCGTGTTTACGAAGCTGTATTCCCTCATCGCAAAGTGCAACGCCAAAACGGTCTGCACCCTCTTTTCTAAGAACTTTTGCAAGTTGAACTGCGCCGTGGCCATATCCGTCTGCTTTTATTATTGCCATAATTTTTGCATTTTTTGATGTTTTTTCTCTTATATTTTTGAAATTAAACTTAAGATTGTCAAGATTAATTTCAGCCCAAGTTCTTTCCAAAATTGTCACCCTCTATTTTAATATTTGTTTAAATGCATCAGGTATATGCTTAATTATATCCGATGCAGTCATTGCCATATCTGTATATTCTTTACAGGCAATATCACCTGCAAGTCCGTGAAGATACACCCCACACACAGAGGCATAAAGTCTATCCATACCCTGTGCACAAAGTGATGCGATTATTCCAGAAAGCACATCACCGCTTCCGCCTTTTGCCATTCCTTTATTACCTGTTTGGTTTATATAAACACTTTCGCCATCTGTTACTATTGTATTTTTGCCTTTAAGCACCAAAATAACCGAGTTCTCTTTTGCATACTCCTTTGCAATTTCTTCTCTTTTGTTCTCAATTTCTTCCGTGCTTTTTCCACAAAGCCGTGAAAACTCGCCAATATGCGGTGTCATAATAACATCGCCTCGCAAATAATACGGTCTTTCAGCGATTATATTAAGTGCATCTGCATCAAGGACAATTTTGCCATTATAATTTCTTAAAACCCATTTAAGAATTTTCCTGTAGCCTTTTGATTTACCTGCACCCATACCTGTTGCAACGCATTTGCATTTTTCAAGAATTTCTTCAAGCTTTTCAACATCGTCGCCTTTAAATGTTCCATTTTCCGAGTTTAAAGGCACCGTCATTTCTTCAGTAAGCTTTATTTCAAAAATATTATTCAGTTCTTCAGGGATAACTGCACAAACAAGACCGCATCCGCTTTTAGATGCCGCCTTTGATGCAAGAGTCGCCGCACCTGTCATACCTGTACTTGAACCAATTACAGCAACTTTTCCTCTTGTATATTTGTTGCAGTCTTCATTAAAATTTATAAATTTATTCTTCATATCATCTTACCATTATTGGAATAAGCTCTTTATATGAGTTGTAAACATCTTCATTGTAATCTATAACAACTGCTTCTCTTTCTTTTTCACCTGAATAGATTATAACAAGATTGTTTTCATCTTCTGCTTTTTCACATACATCAATTCTTTTTGATGTATGCATAAGCTTTTTAGCTTCGTTGTTATCCATTTTTGCCACAAGTACAACTCTGTCAAGCTCAATTCTTTTAAAAGGTCTTCTTGCATTTTTGCCAAGAATTTTATCAACATCCATATCGCCGTTAATATAAGTATATTCGTATTCAATGTTATACCACATAATGCCCTTGTATGTAAACCATATTGCAAGAAGAATGATTGACGTACTTATCATTCCAAGATACTGCATAAACAGATTAGCAACATAGCAAATAATAATTCCTGTTGTTGCAATAAGAATCTGCATACCAATATCCTTTGCATTTCTCTTTTTCTTAACTAATTTTTCAACTACTCTATCCATAATAATTTCCTTTCTGTAGGCCCTATATTCTCTCAAGTATATTTTAGCACTTTTTTGCAACTTGTGCAACATAAAAAATAAGAAACCGCACTGCGGTTTCTGCATTAATTGTGAATTGTGAATTTTGCATTGTGAATTGATAAAAAAAGTACCTGAACGGTTACCGTTCAGGGTTCTTTTTTTATTATACTAATTCAATGATAGCCTGTGATGCGCCGTCTCCTCTTCTTGGAGCCATTTTGATGATTCTTGTGTAACCACCGTTTCTGTCGGCATATTTAGGAGCGATTTCATTGAATAATTTTGTAACCACATCTTCTTTTGTGATGTAAGCAAGTGCCTGTCTTCTTGTATGGAGAGTATTTTTCTTACCTAATGTAATCATTTTTTCAGCCATACATCTAACTTCTTTAGCTCTTGTTTCGGTTGTAACCATTTTACCGTTTTCAAGTAAAGAAGTAGTTAAGTTTCTGAGCATTGCCTTTCTGTGAGCTGTCTCACGACCAAGTTTTCTTGTTCCTGGCATTGCAAATTACCTCCTTCTTAGGTTATCGAATTATTCGTCTTCTTCTTTTCTGAGAGATAATCCGAGGCTTTCCATCTTCTGAAGAACTTCTTCTAAAGATTTCTTACCGAGGTTTCTAACTCTCATCATATCTTCTTCTGTCTTTGCAGCTAAATCTTCAACATTGTTAACTCCTGCACGTTTTAAGCAGTTGTAAGAACGAACTGACAATTCAAGGTCCTCGATTGTCATTTCCATAATCTTTTCTTTCTTAGCGTCAGGTTTGCTAACTAATACTTCAGGATGAACTGTTTCTCCTGAAAGCTCTAAGAACAATTTAAGGTGTTCAATTAAGATGTTTGCCGCAAGACTTATAGCCTTGTTAGGCTCGATTGTTCCGTTTGTCCAAACTTCAACTGTTAATTTATCATAGTCTGTAATCTGGCCAACACGCGTATTCTCAACCTGATAGTTAACCTTAGTAATAGGTGTATAGATTGAATCAACAGGAATAATACCGATAATTGACTGACATTCAGCACGGTTTTTGTCGGCTGAAACATATCCTCTTCCGGAAGTCAAAGTAATTTCCATATTGAGCTTTGCATCTTCATTAAGTGATGCAATGTGAAGCTCAGGATTTAAAATTTCAACAGCTGAATCAGCTTTGATGTCAGCAGCTGTAACTTCACCTTTACCTTCAGCGTTGATATAAACAACCTTTGGTCCAGGTTCATTAAGTTTTACATGTAAGTTCTTAATGTTTAAGATAATTTCAACAATATCTTCCTTTACACCAGGAATTGATGAAAATTCATGCTGAACACCATCAATTTTGATGAAAGATGCTGCTGCACCAGGAAGTGAAGATAACAATGTTCTTCTTAATGAGTTACCTATTGTAAGACCGTATCCTCTTTCGAGTGGCTCAACAACGAATTTACCGTATGTTCCATCCTCTGACATTTCAATACACTCTATTTTAGGCTTTTGCATTTCTATCATATTAAACCTCCTTTATTACGCCCACCTTCTCTGGGCCGGGATGTTTACTTAATGCTAAACTATATTATTATTTAGAATACAATTCAACGATTAAGTGCTCTGCAATATCGATATCGATATCATCTCTTGCAGGAGCTGCAATAACTTTTGCTTCATTTTTAGCAGGATCGAGATCTAACCACTTTGGTGGTTTCTTTCCTGAAGAAGCTTCAAGGATTGCTTTTACCTTAACTGAATCCAAGCTCTTTTCTTTAATAGCTATAACATCGCCAACAGATATTAAATATGATGGAATGTTAACCTTCTTACCGTTTACTGTGAAATGACCGTGTCTAACGAGCTGTCTTGCTTCTGCTCTTGAAGAACCGAAACCAAGTCTGTAGATAACGTTATCAAGTCTTGTTTCAAGTATAGATAAAAGGTTTTCACCGGTGATGCCGGCTTTCTTTTCTGCTAATTCAAAATAATGTCTGAACT
>JAZSLZ010000100.1:0-30453 GCA_045535635.1 Clostridia bacterium | reverse complement strand
ACAGCTATGATGCAAGAAAATATGATTATAACGGCGTAAGAGTAATATACACTCTTGATAAAGCAATTCTTGCAGAACTTGAAAAAGACTATGATGTTACAGTAGGTGTTCTTTTGTCTGCGGATGTTAATGAAAGTGCTTACGAAACTAAAATGGTTATGGGTAAAGCAAATGTAGATTCAGTGTTTTATTCAAAAGGTGCATACAAAGGTAAATATTACGAAAAAGCAGACGGCAATATAGAATTTGTTTATGCAGTTACCTTTGAGAATGCAGAAGACAAAACAGAAGCTAATCTTTCAAAAAGTATATCTGCAAGAGCTTATGTAAAACTTGTACCAAAAACATCAGGAACAGATACAGTTTATTATGTTGACAGTAATTCTGATAAATTCGGCAAAGTTGTGTCTATGAAAGAAATAGCAAACAACTTTGTTGAAACAACAGACAAAAACTATCCAATCTTACAGCGTTTGCTTAACAGCAATCTTAAAGAAATGCTTATCAACAATGTATCAATTGATAAGTTTTCAGTTACAGGTACAGCAGGTGCAGAGGTTTCAGCTGCAATAAAAGAAAAACTTGGTTATAATCTTCCTGTTGTTACAACTCCATATTTTGCAGATTCATACATAAGTGCAGGTGAAGATGCTTCATTAGCTAATAATGTTTTATATCGTATAACTGCAAACGGTGCTATTATCAATATCGCATATAATTCAGCATCAAAGGCGTCAGCATTAGATAAGTTTGAGACACTTCTTAATGCAAACCAAACTACGATCTCAGGAACAATCGAAGAAACAAATGAAGTAAAATACAAAGTTACTTATGGCGAAAATGCAAACGACTATATTGAAGTTTCAGAAGGCAAGAACTTTACACTTTCTGTAGTTAATAAAGCAGATTACACGTTCCTTGGTTATTTCACAGAAGCAGATGTTCAGGTTACAGATGCAGAAGGTAAGAGCCTTTCAACTTATGTATTATCATCAGATATTACTGTAGTTGCTAAATATAACAGAGCACCATCAGAGGCAGACAGTGCAGACGGTCAGCTTCTTGGAAATCCTCTTAAGGCATACTACAAGAGCACAAACTCATTCGCAAATAAAATGTCAAGAAATCCGCACGATTTAATTGTGTATGACGGTAAAGTTTACATTGGCGGTGGCACCTATGAGGGAGGTTGGGTTTCAGCGCCTCCTATGAGCGTTTATGACATAACAACAGGCAAATGGGGAAATGTTGATTTTACAGTTAAAATGTATGAGGCGTTAGATGCGGACAGTACAACGAAAAAATGGTACGAGTTACCTGCAACAAAATCAAATTCAAAAAATGTAGCTAACCAGAATGTGGGAATTATCCCTGTAACAACAGACTGTGAAATTTCAAACTTCAAATTCATCAACGGAAAACCGGTAGTTCTTGGCGCAGACTCAATTCAGGGCTATACATGGGCAGACGGAACTTTATCTACTGCAGCACCTACTGACGGACAGAAATCTGTTGTAAACAATCTTGGTAACTACTACATTGTTGAAGAAGATGCAAACGGTAACGAAAGATGGGTTGAATACAGAAACAGCGTTCTTAACGGAACACATGTTTATGATGTGGTTGAAATTGACTACAACGGTGAAAAAACATTAATGTTCGCAGTTGGAGGAAGTGGCGGCTCACAGCTGCCTGCAAAGATTCTTGCAAACAAAAATACTAAATATTATATATCACCTAAATTCTATCTTAAAGATGGCTCAGTTTATACAGTAACATCAACTGAGAAGCATCATAGAATTTACAATTTCTTTAAAACCGATGAAGGGATATTCGCATTTTATTCTCTTCAGGGCGGAACAACTAAGAAAATTTTCAAATATAACTTCACAAACAACGAACACAGATTTGATGAAGTAAGAGATATTGAAATCAGCGCATCTTCAAGTGATACAAAAAATTATGTGCAGAAGGATGTTAATTCCAGTGGTATAGCAATTTCTTCAAAAAGACTCTGGACAGATTTTATGCGTACAGAAACATATAACGGATATGCATATTACACAACAGGATATCTTTACAAAACAAAGACTTTTGAAAATTCTGCAACAACTGCTATTACTGCACCAAACAGTGCAATTATAACAGACCTTGCAGTAAGAGAAGGTAAGCTTTATGCACTTGGCTTTGTAAAGTCAGATTCAACAACAAATGCGTACACAAACTACATCTGGTCAATTAATGAAAATGATGGATTTACACAGATAAGAGAATTCAACACAGTTGGTGCTTATGCATTAAGCTTTGATAAGGATGAAGACTTCTTCTATGTTGGTCTTGGTGGACCTACAACACACATAACAACAGATGTTGCAAATGTTGGTAATATATTGAAGCTTTCAATCAATCCAATAACTGAATAAAAAAAGTCGTTCTATCGCAAACAGAATGTCAAAACTTTAGGTTTAGCGATTTTTGACGAACTACAAATAACAAAAAATATTGCATTAATCCCCAAATGTTTATCGAAAACATTTGGGGATTGTTTGCTTTTTAACAGCCGAAACCTCTTATGTATCACATACACTTCGGATTTCGGCTGTTAAAATATAACTTCCTTTTTGCACCCTGAGTCGGGGACCTTTGTGGTCCCTGATTTTTTGATTTTACCTCTTGCAAAAATATATTCTTTGTTATATAATTATTATGTATAAATTTGCAAAGGTGATATATTGTGAAAAAGAGAAAAACAGGTAAAAATTCACTAAGAATAAATTATCAGATTTTCAGAAGCTTTTTGTTCTCATTAAGTCTCGTGCTTGAACTTATTTCTTTTGCTTGTAGCGGAGCCGCGGCAATTGTTGTTTCAGCATTGTCTTTTGCTTCTGCAATAGGCGTTATTGCAACAACATCTGTTAAAAAGTTAAAGAAGAAAGATTATTTCAATTTAGACCATTCAACTGTTCTTGCAACCTTACTTATGTTCTGTATGGGAGCGTTTTATCAGGCACTTATAAGTCTTCAGCTTTATATAACTATTAAGCTTGTTTTTGATGCAAATAAATTTTTAGTTCCGAAAACATCAACTGTTTCAAAAAAAATAAAGGACAGAAAATATCATATTATTTACTCAGGAGAAGCGGAGACTGTTTGTGTTGATGAAATAGAAAATGGTGCTATGCTTGAGCTTTATTCAGGGGAAGTTATACCGGTGGACGGCATAGTTAAAGCAGGAACAGGTACTGTTAATACTGCAAATATCACAGGAGAAAGCAAAATTGTTTCTGTGACAAAAAAAGATAAGGTTTTTGCAGGATATACACTTCTTACAGGTAATATCATTATAGAAGTAACTGCAGAAGAAAAAGAGACCCTTATGAAAAAAGCGCTGGATGCGGTAAACCAGGTTTGTTCTTCAAATACTCAGGGAGAAAAAATAAAAAACAGAATTTTTTCATTTGCTTCTTTATTAATAATGATAGCAGGGTTGTTGTTTGTTGTTTTCCAGTATATGAAAACAAAGGATTTTAACTGTATAAGATATGGTATTCCGTCTATGGTTCTTGTGGCAAGTCTTGACCCTGTTAAAATTGTGGTTTCTGATGCATATAAAAGTGCAATATACAGATGCCTTGCAAAAGGTATTGTTATAAATAAAAAACAGGTGATTGAAAAAACTTTAAATACCAAAGGCGTGTTTTTTGAACCAAGCGGAGTTCTTACAAGCAGTGAAACTGTTGTTCATCAGGTCTGCCCATCAGCTGGGATAAACAACGAGCTTCTTCTGAAACTTGCAGCCTATGGAAGATGCAGAGAAGATGGCGGATATTTCAAAGCTATTGCAGAACATGGAAAGATTAACATTAACTATAATGACATTGTTGACTGGAAAGCGTTTCCTGACGGTGCGGTTATGGTTAAAGTAAAAAATGATATTGAGATTGTTACAGGCTCTGCTGAAACATTAAGAAACCGAGAAATAATAAATTCAATATCAGACAGCAGTAATTTACTCTGCGTTGCGGTTAACGGAAACTTTATCGGTTATATCGAATTTGATTTTGAAGTTAAAAAAGATATAAGACAATGTGTGGAAAGTCTCAGATTTGCAGGTGTTAAAAATATTGCAATTGTAACAAAAGAAATCAATGAATACATAAATGATATTGCAGTTAAAGGCGGAATAGAAAAAATCTATAATCTTGAAAATACTGCACAGATAAACGAAATCAAAAGAACACTTGCAGAAAGCTCCGTGCTTTTTGCTTCAAGAAAAACAGAAGAAACAGACGGCTTCAACATATTTAAATATGGTGAGATGGATTCTGTGTGTGAAGGGTATGTTCTTTCGGATAATTTATCTGCACCTGTGAATTATGTTAATATTATGAAGGATTGCAAAGTGGTTATGACATATAATTTTGTTATTGCTGCGGCTATGCAATTGATTATTATGATTATGGCGTACAGCTTGGTTTCTTGTGTATGGCTTATGGTTTTAATTATGATTGGAATGAAAAAAGTGCAAAAACTTAATTGCATAAATCTTATTAATAAAATTTGAAAGAGGATTTAATATGAAAATTAAAAAAGGGTTTATAACTAAAAAAGTTGCAGGAGATGTTATAGTAATCCCTGCAGAACAGGCGCTTGTGGATTTTAAGGCTGTTATAACTTTAAATGAAACGGGAGCTTATCTCTGGGAACTTTTAAAGGAAGAGCAGACCAAAGAATCTCTTATTGAAAATATGTGCAAAGAGTACGACGCAGAAAAAGAACTTATAAATGCAGACGTTGAAGAGTTTTTGAAAGTTCTTGAAGATAAGGGATTGCTGGAATAATGGACAAGAAATACAGTATGAGCGAACTGGGACCTGTTATTGAAGAGGTTATAAGAGTTAATGGTAAGATACGGCTTACGGTAACGGGAATGAGCATGTATCCTCTTATGAGAAACAGGCTTGACAGTGTGCTTTTAAGAAAAACAGATGAAGTAAAAAAATATGATATTTTACTTTACACAAGACAAAACGGAAGCTATGTTCTTCACCGTGCAGTAAAAATCAAGGAAAATACGGTTGATATTATCGGCGACGGAGAACGTAGAATTGAGAGAGATGTTCCAAAAGAAAAAATTATCGCATCTGTTGAAGAAATTAAAAGGGGAAAAAGAATTATAAAAACAAATTCTTTCCTATATAAACTATATTGCAGAGTGTGGACACTTCTTATTCCTGTAAGAGTAGGACTGCTTAATGCATATATTAAAATAAGGAGGAAATTTTGAACAAATACATTTCCGCAAGAGAGTATATATCAAAGAATATTAAAAAGAACGGCAAAACTATTTTTGTGTTGTCGGTATTAAGTGTACTCGCGTCCTTTATAAGTGTAGCATTTGCGACAGTTTCTAAAAATGTAGTAGATGCTGCCGTTAACGGCACAAAACAACAGTTCTTGAATAGTATATTAATTACGGGTGCAGTAGTTGTGATTCAGGTTGTTGTACAGGTCCTGCTTTCAATTGTATCGGTGATTGCTGAAAATAAAATTATTCTTAAAAACAAAAGAGAATTCTTTGGCGAAATATTAAACAAAGATTTTCTGAAAATAAAAAGCTATCACACAGGCGATTTGATGAGCAGAATCAATACCGATGTCCACGTTGTTTATGACGGAGTTGTTGATATAATCCCTGTAACAGTTTCTTTGCTCAGTCAGTTGATTTTCGGATTTGTTCTTCTTATAAAATATGATGCACTCTATGCAGTCATTTACATGGCGTCTCTGCCCGTTATTATGTTAATTTCAAAGGTTTTTAAGAAAAAAATCAAAGAAATTCATAAGATGGTTGTAGAATCAGAAGGGAAAATAAGAGGCAATATACAGGAAAATTTGACTAACATATTAGTAGTTAAAGCATTTTCTAAAGAAAAAAATAAAAAAAATTTGCTAAAACTATTGCAAAAACAAAACTATTGGTGTATAATAAGGAAAAACAAATTAGGAATATCTGTAAATTTGCTCTTTAGCCTGTTGTTAACAGTTGGTTATTGTGTAACGGTTATATGGGGCGCATACAGAATTTCTACAGGCTTTTATACCTATGGTACATTGGTTGCAATGATTGAGCTTGTGTCTCTTGTTCAAGCACCGATGAAATCATTTTCAGGTATAATGCCGCAGTATTTTTCAATGATAGCATCTGCAGAACGAATCCTTGAAATCAAAGCTCTTAAAGATGATGGAGAGGGAGAAGCAAAAGTAGATAGCAAGGCATTGAACTCGAACTTTGAAAAAATCATTATTGAAAATCTTGAGTTTTCTTATGACGGACAAAAGGTGCTAGATAACTATAGTGCCGAAATACATAAAGGGGAGTTTGTTTCTCTTAAAGGACAGTCCGGCATAGGTAAAAGCACTCTTATGAAGATTCTTCTTGGTGTTCTGAAGCCGGACAAAGGCAATGTTGTTGTTTTATGCAGCGATAGACAGTATTACATAGGAAAAGAAACCAGAGCGCTGTTTTCGTATGTTCCTCAAGGTAACACAATTTTTTCCGGAAGTATTAAAGATAATATCACTTTTTCAGAAGAAGTTGAAGAGGAACTCCTTAAGAAAGCAATTGAATGTGCATGTCTTGAGGAAGTAATAAAGGAACAGGAGCTGGGAATAGATACTGTCATCGGTGAGGACGGAACAGGCCTTTCAGAGGGACAAAATCAAAGAATAGCAATTGCAAGAGCTGTTTACAGTAACACTGAGGTTGTTCTTCTTGATGAAGCAACATCGGCTCTTGATGAAGAAACAGCTCATAAGGTGATTGAAAACCTCAAGGCTTTAGGGAAAACCATAATAATGATTTCACACACAAGTGAAGCGATGTACGCTTCGGACATTACATTGACTTTAAAAAAGTAAAAAAAATATAATTAATGGAGGGTTCTTTTATGAAAGGATTAACAAAAACAATCGTAGCTTTAGTGCTCGTTATGACACTCGTAGCTACAATGGGTATGTCAGCTATGGCTGCAGCAGATTACTCAACAAAGACAGTTTACCAGGCAGACGGCAAAATTAGTGTTGAAGCTAAAGCATCAGGTCTTCCTGAAGGCGCCATCGTTACTTATGTAGCAACAGCTGATCCAAGCGATGTAGAAAACACAATCGTTTACCTCAATCAGAAGAATGCTGATGTAAATGGCAAAGCTCAGTTTACTTACACAACAGACATTGCAAACATCAATGCTTCAATGTTCTTTGGTGGTAGCGAAGAAGAAACAAGAGTAGAAGCAACTGTAACTGGTGGTTTCGATGTTACTGTAAAAATTGGTGAAAACGAAAAGGTTATATCTGTTCTTGAACAGGAAAGTGCAGACACAGTTGTTGTAAGAAAATTTGACCTTGATGGAATTGTAGATTTTTCAGCAACAAACATAGCAAGTGTTAAATTTAATGATGATGTAATCCCCAACGATTGCGTATATGCTGATGCTACAACATTGGTTGTATCAACAAATCTCATCAACAACGCAGGCATACTTGAAATAACAACAACAGAAGCTCCTGGATTCGCAGCACCAAGAATTAGCGCAACAACAGCAGTTGCAGGTGGTAACCTTGTTGCAGTTGCAAAAGCTCCTGCTGGCAGCCAGTTTGGTATTGTTGTTTACACAGGAGAAAAACCTGAGGGATTTGCACATGCATATTCAAATGCAGACGGTGTAATCGTATTACCTGCACTTGGTAAGAATGTAGCAGGCGTTTATGCTGTAGAAGTTGAAGCTATCGAAGAATTTGCGGGAAAAGAATTTAATGTTGCTGCTTATGCATTCGATGGAGCAAACCCTGTTTTATCAAATGTTAAAGCAATAGAAGTAGAATAATTAAGGAATAAAAAGGAGGATAATGAAATGAAAGCATACACAAAACCATCAATTAATGTAATTGAATTATCAATTGAAGAAAACATTGCCGCTTTAGTTCCTAAAACAATTTATAAGAAAAAAAATGACGGCAGTCTTCAGGCAAACTCAGTTCTTGAATTTAAAAGTGATCTTTCGTTCACAAGCATGACTAACGCGTAAGATGAACTTAAGAATTGCAGATTTAAAAATTGAAGTAAAGAATTGCAATTACGATTATATTTTAAATAAAACGAGAAAGTATCAGTCGGGCTCGGTGGGTCCGGCTGATATGACTATTAATTGCTTTCTTGCGGAAAATATTGCTAAACCCATAGGAAAAACCATCGAGGATGTTGAGGGATGGAATTGGTGCATTTCAGAAAATGGTGAAATTTCATTGTATCATATCTATGGAAAAGATACAATTGGCTCACTCATTAAATGGAATCAGGATTTATCCGTTGCAGATGCATATGCAATTGACACATCTGAGGAAAGTGGCCTTGAAATAGGTCTTAAATTCTTTATAATCATAAGGCATATACTCTGGTATGCCATTGTAAAACACAAAGGCATTATGCTTCATAGCTCTGCTATAAGCTACAAAGGTGATGGTATATTGTTCTCTGCACCGTCTGGTACAGGAAAGTCCACTCAAAGCTCACTTTGGAAGAAAGAGTTTGGTGACGATGTAATCATAGTAAATGACGACACTCCATTTATCAGAAATAATGAGGGTATCAGTTATGTATATGGTTGTCCATGGAGTGGAAAAACAGATATCAACGAACAAATGAAAGTGCCTGTTAAAGCAGTGGTTTCTGTGAAGCAGGGAAAAGAAAATAAAGTTAAAGAGTTAACGGCTACAGAAGGTTTTTTCCGAATTTTCAATGAAACAAAAAAGCCTGTTGAAAGCGTAATGCTTGATACGGCTATGGATAATGTTATAACTTTTCTTTCAAATGTTAAGGTTTATGAGCTGACCTGCAGACCTGACAGCGATGCAGTTTACACTTTGAAAGAAGCACTTAAAATCATTTAACGGAGAGGTTTATATGAAAAAAATACTGGCTTTGGTACTTACTGTTGTTATGCTTCTTGGTATGACAGTTTGCGCAAGTGCACAACAGTTTACAGACTTAAACGAAAAACACTGGGCTTTTGAAAACATTATGCAGCTTGTGTCTGAAGGTACTATAAAAGGGTACCCTGATGGAAGCTTCAGACCAGAAAGCCTTGTTACAAGAGCTGAATTTGCAAAAATGTTTGGTGAAGGTAAGAATAAGAAAACAACTGACTTTAGAGACCTTTCATCAAATCACTGGAGTTATAACTATGTAATGTCATCAGGTGTTGATGTGGACAACGAATATTTCAGACCTGATGATTATATGACAAGAGGCGAAGTTTTGGACGCTCTCTGGGATAGATGCGGTGTTAAAGTCAATGCAAAAGCACCTGGTGTTATAACAAGACAGTATGCAGATGAGGATGCTGTGACATGGGCGTACACAACCCAGCTTATCAAAGGAAATGACGGTATTGATTTAAGACTTTCTGATACTATTACAAGAGCAGAAGTAACTGCACTTATTTTAAGAGTAAGAAACCTTGATACAAAGAATCTTAAATCAATAACCGATAACATATCAGACAAGCTTATTACCAAAATTAATGATAATCTTGACCTTTTTGAAGGTGAATATTCTGCAGAAAAGAAAGTTACCTACGGACAGGCAGCTCATGCAGGACTTCTTCTTGCTTACGGAACTGATGATTACATTCCTGCAGGTAACTACCAGATTGCGTATGATGGTAAATATTCATCAGCTATGGCATCTCTTACTGCATATATATGGGATAAATCAAAAAACACTGAGGAATATGCAAATAAAAACGTAACAGTCCAAGATGCGTTACTTGCAATTATGAATGCTGTTATTACAACTTCAGCAAAAGATATACCTGTCGGCTCTAATGTTACAACTTTTGCCGATGCAGAAAAAACATCTGGATTTATGCCAGAGGTTTATATGGCTTATGCATATAACAAGGGTATTTTCAACACACTTGACGGAACACTTAATGCCAAAGGCGAAATAACAATGAAAGAGTTCATGTCTCTTGTTATTCAGGCGGACAGACTTGGCGGTTTTGCAACAAACATAAGAAACGGCAAGAAAGAAAATGCTGAAATTCTTAAAGAAGCTGATAAATATCCTAAAAATTATATGGAATATGGTATGATTTTAGAGGATATTCCTGCGTACATTTATGATTATGCAGGTTTTGCTGAAGCACCAAAGAATACTTTCTATGAAATTAACGACTTTAAAACTATATTTAAAGTGTATTTAAGTGAGCTTGAGTTATTGGAAAACAGAAAAACTTCACATAAGCTAACATATACATATTATCCATCATTAACATCTATAACAAAATCAGACATTCAGTTTGTATTAAAACTTGAATTTGATGATGTTGCACAGGGAACAACATTTGCATCTGTTCTTCCTGCATCATCAGGAATCTCTCAGCTTGTTGAAGAAAATAAAACATACTATGTACTTGTTTCAGCAGGAGAAGGATTTAGTGATTATATCCCTGTAGAAAACACAAAGATTCTTAAAGTTATCGCAGCGTACTAATCGGAGGAATAAAATGAACGAAAAAGAAATTTCTATTATTGATTTATTAAATATGATATTCAGCAATTGGATACTTATTGGTGTTCTTTCGGTAGTTATGGGCATTTCTGCATATATATATTCAGCTTATTTTGTTGAACCTACTTATGTTGCAAAAGGCACACTTTATGTTACCATAGACAGTAGGTATTCAGCACAGGCAAATGTTAATATTAATGATATTATGGCTGCACAGGAACTTACAAATACATATATTGAAATTCTTTCGTCTAATACATTTTTTAAGAAAATCAGTGAAGAATGTGGACTTGAATACTCATATAAAGATATAAAATCTATGGTTTCTTATGGTGCTAAGGATGAATCTGAGATTATACAGATGGTTGTAACGACTTACAACCCAGAACATTCGGCAATTATTGCGGACACAATTTTAAGAAATGCTCCTACTGTTATTAAAGATATAGTTGTTGGAGGATGGGCAAAGATTATAGACAGACCTGAAAAACCTACAGGACCTTCTTCACCTGATATTCCTAAAAATTGTATTGTTGCTATTTTGCTTGGAATAATTATAGGTTGCGCTATTAATTTTATTATGTCATATTTTGACGATTCAATTAAAAATCCTGCATCACTTGCAGAAAAATTTAATATACCGGTACTTGCTGAAATTCCTATATATGGTGAAACTTCTGCAAAGATTGAATCAAAATAACAAAAAAACAACCTTTTATAGGTTGTTTTTTGTTATAGTTTATTGACATTTTCAAGTGTTTGGTTTATAATTATAATGTTAGGATACATAAAAACTAGAGTGTTGTACTCTGAAAGGAGGAAATATGAAAAAGAGGAGAGTTTTTCTGGGTGTTCTAGCTTTTGTTATTATAGTTATCGGAATTTTAGTTTTCGTTAATATTGACAATATTAAGGCGATATACGAAGCAACTAAATATTCAACCGAAGAAATAGAAAAAAGAATGGAAGAAAGCGCAGAAAAACAAAAAGAAATTCTTAACAAGTATAATCAGCAAAACATTAAACCTCTTTCAGATGAAGATGCAAAGAAACTTGCAGATGGGGAATTGTCTGAGGAAGATGCTATAGAAATAATAATGGATAAAAAGGATTCAGAAACCAAAGAAGCTGTTGAAAAAGATAAAAATCCAAATGTTGATACTGAATCAAAAAAACCTCAGCAAAAACCAAAAGAAGAAGCAAGTAACAATATACCGCCAACTGATACCAATACTGAGAATAAAGAATCTGAAATTGATGAAAAAATAGGAGAGCTTGTGGCAAAAATATATGTCCTTAAGGCTAAATACAACAATCTCATTAGTGCGGAAAATTACAATGTTGCAAGTGATTTCTATTCACTTCCTAAAGAAGAACAAACAAGGGAAAGGAAGTATCAGATGGGATTGACCTTTATGAATACTCTTAAAGGTTATCAAAGTAAATGTGATGCAGAAATAAATAGTGTTTTATCAGAACTTACAAAGCTGTTGAAAGATAATGATATGCCAACAGACCTTGTTGATGAGATAAAAAAATCTTATGAAGAAGAAAAGAAAAATAAAATAGCTTATTTTGTTAGCAAATACACAGCAAAGGAGAGTAGAGTAGTTAATGAAGTTAAGTAAATTATCAAAAGTTTTATGTCTTGTGCTTGTGTCGGTACTTGTTATTTCCAACACAGTAATGGCCGCAAATATTGCAGATTTTGTGGATTTCCCAAATGACTGGTCAACACCAGCAATGGAATATGCAGTAGAAAACGGTCTTATTAAAGGGTATGAAGATAACACAATCAGAGCAGAGAGAATCATTACAAGAGCAGAAATGGGTGCTATTGTAAACAGAGCGTTTGGTTCCTTTGTGGAAGCAACAAAATTCCCATATCTTGATGTAGAAGATACAGATTGGTTCTGCAAAGATATGAAAAAAGCTGTAAATATGGGTACTATGCAGGGAAGCGACAATTTGCTTCGTCCTGATGATGCCATAACAAGAGAAGAAGCTTTTATTGTTCTTGCGAGAGCTTATTCACAGAAAAATGAAGATTTTTCTGTGCTTGAACAGTATGGTGATTACGAAAATATAAGTGAATGGGCAAAGGATTACCTTTCATTCCTTACAGGAAACGACTATGTTAATGGTTTTGATGACGGAAAACTCTATCCAAAATCAAATCTTACAAGAGCAGAGCTTTCACAGGTTCTTTATAATATGCTTAACGTATATGTTAGCTCACAGTCAGAACTTGATCAGAAAGCTGAATATAATGGTAATGTTGTTATCAATGGTAAGATTGCAGAAATTAATGGAAAGACATTTGATGGCGATCTTGTTATTGGTGATGGTGTTGGTATTGAAAAAATTGTTATTAAAGATACAAAAATCAGCGGTTGTCTTATCATAAGAGGAACAACACAGATAAAAATTGTTAATTCAACAGTTGGTAACCGAATTATTGTAAACAACCCAAACAACAATGTTCACTTTGATAACTATAAAACAGAGAAAGTATTTAAAAATGTTGAAGTACTGACCTCTGCTACATGGAAAACTCCATCATCCGGCGGACGTAACCATGGTGACGGTGTTACTACTACTTATACTGTATCATATTACCTTAATTACGACAAAAACGATATGAGTATATTAGAAACTCAGAATATAGAGGCAGGTAAAAAAGCAACAAAACCTACAGATCCAACAAGAGCTGGTTACGATTTTGGTGGATGGTACACAACCAGAGAGTGCGATACTGCCTTTGATTTTGATAGTGCTATTCTATCAAAAACAGACTTATATGCGAAATGGACAGCGAAAACACCCGTAGCAACAACATATAAATTAACATTTGATGTAAACGGTGGTAACGATCTTGTGCTTACAGATGAACTTAAAGCCCTTGGATATGACATGATAGACGGTAAGCTTACAGTTAAGGTAACTAATGGCGGTAATTATCCACAGCTCCCTGTAGCTACATATCCTAGCGAAGAAAAGTCCTTTGGCGGATGGGAACTTGACGGAAAGATTATTTTATCTGGCGACAAAGTTGAGATTACTGAAGATACAGTGCTTAAGGCAGTGTGGCTTGGTAAGCATATGGTTGTGTTCCACAACTACTACAACAATAAAGATCAGTTAAAAGTTTATGTGGAAGACGGTAAAGCAATAGAAAAACCACAGGACCCAACCTTTGGAGAACTTGAATTTGCCGGATGGTATACAGATGAAGATTGTACAGACGGAAATGAATTTGACTTCACTACTGTTCTTAACAAAGTAGAGGGCAAATATCAGACAATACACCTCTATCCTAAGTGGCTCGTAACTGTTACTTTCTATTATGGTCCTGAAGCAAAGGATTCAGAAAAAGTAGCAGAGGTTGAAGTTATATACAACACAGCTATTCCTGAAACTAAAATCCCAGCATCAAGAAAAGAAAAAGGTTACTGGAAAGATGGCAACGTTTCTGACGCTTATCTGGGTGAAGAATACAGTCACGAAATTGAGTTCTTATGGTATGAGGAAAATGGTAAAGAGTTTAAGCTTTTTGACAAAGAGCAGCTTATAAAAAAGAACAAGAATGTATTTAACCTTTCAAAATATGTGTCAATTTATGTAGATGCTATAGCAAAAGAACCAATTAGCGCATACTACACAGAAGAAGAGGCAATTTATGAAACAATTCTTGATGTTATCTTCTTACATAAAAATGTTGCAAGAACAGCTTATGAGAATTTAGAACAGAAAGATAAAGTATTTGATAAGCTTATAAGTCTTGGAATAATTGATAAGGATATGAACATTCTTAATCAGGCTGCATTCCTTAAATTCTCACTTATGGGAGAAGAAAGACTTGAAAAATTTGTATATGAAAATGTTGAAAATGAGCTTACTGTAGATGCAGAAGAAAGCATTACTTCATATCTTAACCACCTTATTGAAAAGAATGACGGTTCTGCAGAGAAATTCCTTAAAGAACTTATAGATTCTCTCCTTGCAGGTGAAGGTAAAGAGGAAATGAAGGGCGTTCTTGCAGATATGCTCACAGAAATGGTAGATATTGAAAGAGATGAATTTATCAAGTATGTTAACAAGTATATTGATGATTCAATTGCTGCAGGAAACAAACATAAAGTTGAAGACCTTATTCATCCACAGATAGAAAAACTTCTTACAGAAACAATTGCTAAAGATTTTGCAAGAAAAATGAGCAAAGAACAGCTTACAGAGTTTATTAACATTTATGTTGGCACTCTTACAGAAACAGAGCTTAAGGCAGAAGTAAAAGAATATATCAATGGCCTTGGCGAAACAGAAATCGAAGCAGAAGTTCTTGAATATGTTAACTCAAATACAGATATCAAAACTGAAATAACAACATACATTAATTCTCTTACACCTGAACAGCTTAACAGTGAAATCACAATCTATGTAAATGAGATGGATCCAGATGAATTAAGCGATGCTATTGTTGAGTATATTAAGATGCTTTCACCGGATGCACGTAAGGCAGAAATCAATACATATATCTCAAATCTTGCACCAGATGCTAAGAAGAAAGAAATCGAAAAATATATTGACGGTCTCAGTGATACTGAAAGAGCAGAGGAAATAACATCTTATGTAGATGATATGAGTGATGCTCAGTTCAAGGCTGAAATTAAGGACTACATTGGCGGACTTGGTGATTCACAATTTGAAGAAGAACTTAAAAAGTATCTTGAAGAAAATGATGATGAATACGAAAAACTCATCAGAGAATATCTTGACATTGATGAAAATATTGATATTACAGTTCAGGATAAGATTGACCATCTTGAAGATGTAATTAACTATGTGATGACTGAGCCAGGCAAAAGAGATGAAGTTACAGGAAAAGCTGCTGAGTACATCACAACAAGCAAGAGATCAGATTACGAGGATGAGATTATCAGCAAGGTTACATCAAAATTTGACAGCTATAAAGATAGCATTGTGGACAAAGCGGTTACATCAAATCTTAGCACATACATCGCCAAGGCGGTTGATAAGATAGTAGTTGGAACAAACCTTGATGGATATATTTCAGATACTGCATATTCACTTGCAACAGGCGAAAACAAAACTGCTTATACACAAAAAGCAATTAACACAATTATATCTGATGAGGATCTTAAAGCTAAATATACAAGCAAAACAATTGATGATATTGTGAGCGGAAGCAAGAAGGCAGAGTATGTAACAAAAGCTGTTAAGAAGATCCTTGCAGGTGCAGACAGAGACAAGTACATTGACAACACAATAAACAAAATCTTCGCTGACGATGAAGAACAGACATATATTGATAAAGCTGTAGCTAAAATTGTGGGCGATGTTCCTGCAGATTATTCACAAATTGATGAATATATCAACACGATGTTCTCAACAGGTGATAAAAAAGCTAAAGTTGTAAGCTACATTAACGATCAGTTCATCGAAAGCAAAGATTTTAGAAAAGCAATTCTTCCTGATGCAGTTGATATGATATTTGCGGATAGCGATTCAAAAGCAGAGGTTGTTGAAACAATTGTTGATTTTGTAATCAACGATGAAGATGCTCTTGCAGAGGTTATAGATATTGCAATTAAAGATTTAATTAATAAAGAAGACTTCAGAGAAAACACAATTTATAAAATTGCAGATTATCTTGAACATCATCCTGAAATTATGGATGAAGTTGTAGAATATGCAAAAGAATCAGAGCTTGGCGTATTTGTTGAAAAGTTTATTGACGAGCTTATGACAAAGGATAAGTTTGAAGTAAGCAAAGACAATCTCTTCGTTGCGGAAGCTATTGAAAGAGCACTTGGTCACTATGATTATGACAGCTTTATGAACGAATTTGTACCTGAGAGATTTGCAGGACTTATTCCTGACGAGGTATTAGAACCAATTTATAACAATACTCTTAACGGATTTAAGGAACAACTTCATGATGCTATTGGAAAAGCAAACAATGGCGAAGTTGCTTATGTAGATAGCGGTGTTACAGTTAAGATTAACCCAATCGCAGACATAATCGTTCCTGTTTTTGACAAGTATCTTGAATTAAAAGAAAAAGGCGAAGATAAGCTTGATTCAAATAACGGTACTGTTGGCAATATCTATGATAAGGCATACGGCGAAAACAAGTATGTAAAAGCACTTGTTGACTTATTGTCTATTAAGAACTTCTTAAACGGCGATAAATCACAGGCAACAGAAATACTTTCAGGCTATTCACTCAAAGAGTTTGGTGATTATTATACAATCTTCAGAAATGCATCAGCACTTCTTTCTGATGCTGGAAAATGGTATATTGATAATCTTCCAAAGGATAAGGCTGAAGAGGCTCAGGAAAAACTTGCAAGAAAGATTACAGAATACTTTAACAGCATTTTAGCACTTGTGAACACATATGCTGAAACAGAAGAATTACCTTCATATAAAGATGTTCTTGATATATTTGAAGGAGATATTCCTGACAGATTCTTTGATAAATATGAAAGTGCATTAAGCAAGGTTGAGTCAAAGGTTGATATTGATGATAAGCTTGAGACTGCTTACGATAAACTTGCAGAAAAAGGTATTGTTTCTAAGTTCAATACAGTGCTCGATAAGTTTGTTGCAAGTAAGTTTAACAGAGAAATCAGAGAAGAACAGATTCCTATGATTTATACAATCGTAAGAAAAATTCTTGGCTATGATGATTTCTATACAGTAGATACTGTATTTAATGTTATGAACGAAAAGCTTACAAGATTTAAAGTTGACGAGGACACATTTGTTATCGGTAACGAAAAATTAAAGATTACAATCGAAAGAGAGTACAGATAATAAAAAATTCCCCTGCCCTTGGGCAGGGGATGGCAAAAAATGAGGTAGATTATGAAAAAGATTACAGCGATTGTACTTGTTTTATTAATGCTTATGTCATTAACAGCAGGTGCGGCAGAAATTAAATTTACAGATGTAAAAGAAACAGACAAAGGATACGAAGATATCTATAAGCTTGTTGATGCAGGAGTTCTTGTTGGTGACGGCGATGGAAAGTTCAGACCAAACGAAGGACTTACAAGAGCAGAATTCTGCAAAATTATAAATCTTATTTTTGGTTATAAAGAAGAAGCAGAAACAAACTTTGCAGATGTTAAAGAAACAGACTGGTACTATAAGGATGTTCTCATTGCAAAAAAAGCAGGTTATATTGCAGGTTACGGAGACGACACCTTTAGAGGTGAAAATATGTTAACAAGAGAAGAAACCTGTGTTATTATTTCAAGAGTTGCAAATCTTTATAAGCTTCCATACTCAAAGGTTGTTAAGGATTATGTTTCAAGCTGGGCAAAAGAATATGTTGAAAAAGTTCTTTCTAACAGACTTATGTCTTTAGAAGAAGGAGACACCTTCAGAGCAACAGAAAAAATAACAAGAGCAGAAATGGCAATGGTTTCATCAGGGTTTGCTGCTGAAAAGGAGGAAGAAAAACCTGTAGAACCTGCAAAACCTTCAACAGGCTCAAGCTCATCAGGTGGAAGTTCAAGTTCGGGCGGTAGCTCATCAGGCGGCAGTTTAAGACCTTCAGGTGGTGGCGGCTCAAGTTCAGGAGGTAGTTCATCAGATAGCGAGTCAAAGGTAGATTATGCATTAGAGAATAAACAAATGACAGATAGCCTTAACAGTGTTATAGCATCAATGGGAAACATTGAATTCACTGAAGCGGAACAGCCGATCGTTGATATTGTTGTAGCTTGTGCAAAGGATGCTCTTACAAAAGCAGACAACACATTACTGACAAATGAGTATTTAACAACAACATATAAAGATAAGAAGAATGAAGCACAAGCACTTCTAGATGCAATGCCGGAAGAAGAACAGGATGATTTAGCCATAAAAGTAATCAGAAATGTTGATGATGCTACTTATGAGTTCTTAATGAATTTCTTCTTCCCTGAAGAATAAATTATGTTATAAAGCACCCAAAGCTTTTTTGCTTTGGGTGCTTTTAAAATGTCTAAAATTAATTTTATGATTCTTTGTATATATTTAATAATTCTTCAGTATTTTCAGTTAGCATTTCAAAAATGTCATACTTGAATTTTTTCAAAGCAATCTCCTTTGCGTTGGTAATTTCGTAAGGTCTGGTGGTAAGATTATGAACATCTGAACCAAGAACGATTGTATTTCCGTTTTCGAGAAGTCTTTTTACGAGCTTTCTTGATTTTCTGGTTAAGAAAGCAGAGACATTCAGCTGGATAGGAATATCCATTTTAATAATTTCTTCAATAAGTTGTTTGTGTCCGCGGCTGTCAATGTATCTGTCAAGATGGGCAATAACAGGGGTAACATCTTTTTCATACATAATTGTATAGAGAGCCTGAGGAACCCAGTTGGCATATTGTGAATAAGGAATTTCAAGCAGCAAAAGCTCGGTGCCCTCGATACACAGGTTGCTTAGATTGTTAGAAAAAGGTGTGTTTTCAGAAAGAGCAACCTCTGCTCCAATTAAGAAATCAGGCATCTCTACACCCTTTTCTTCATAGAATGATTTTAATGCTATAACTGCTTTCTTTCTGTTTATAATAAAATCTTCGTAGGATTGACGATGATCATAAAAATGGGGCGTAAATATAAATTTATTTACACCCTCGTTAAGTCCGTTGTTTATAATTTCCATTGACATTTCGGGGCTTTTTGAACCATCATCTATTCCCGGCAGAATGTGTGAATGGAAATCAATCATTGTTTTCGTCCTCTTTGTATTCGTATGCTTTGTAGGAAGCAGTGCGATAATAATAACCATATTTTGTGTTGTATTTACTTAGATATTTATGATGTTGATTCATATCAACTCCATTAGCAACAAAACCGTAAATTTTTGCGTTCATAAACTTAAGCCTTGCAATACCCTCTTCAACATCTGAATTTAAAGCAATTTTTGGGTTAACAACGTATAAAACGCCATCGGCATAAGTTGAAATAGTAAGTGCATCGGAAACAACATTAACCGGTGGACAGTCAAGAAATATGTAATCATATTCATTTTTAAGTTCATCGAACATTTCGGTGAATTTTTCAGAAGAAAGAAGTTCTGACGGATTAGGAGGAATTCTACCTGATAAAATACAATCAAATCCGTATGGAGATTTTTTGATGCAGTCTTTTATAGTGCAAAAGCCGCCTAAAACATTAGACATACCATCTGTATTTTTTAATTTCATATATTTATGAAGCTTTGGTTTTCTTAAATCGCAATCTACAAGCAAAACTTTACAGTTCGCTTCTGCAAAAGAAATGGCAATGTTAATTGATGTAGTAGATTTTCCTTCGCCTGGAGCAGAGCTTACAATAGATAAAGTTTTTGCCTTACCTGAAACTGTACCCATAGAAAACATAAGATTTGTTCTTAAAGACTTATATGCTTCTTTCATTGTGAAGGATGCATTTTTGTCTAAAATTGCGAATTGGGTGGTTGTTGAAGGCTTATTTTTAGGCTTTAGTCTGATAAGTTTTTTAAGATTTAATTTCATTTTTCTTACCTCTGTTATTATATTACTTATTTCTTAAACTATAGTATAGCACTGTTTCTTAAAATAGTCAATAAAAAATAATGCCCCCAAGCTATGTGCCTGGGGGATATTTTTAGTTACAACCGCAACCTGAACCGCCTGTGTTATTAACAGGAGGATAGAATTCGTCAACAGGGAATTCAAGAGATTCAAAAATTTCGCAAGGGTTTTCAGAGGTTGAAGAAACACATTCTTTAGTAGGAACACAAAAATCATAAACAGGAACGAGAAGCTGAACACTTCTTTCAAGCTTAATGATAGAGAAAAGACCGATGGTAATATAAACTCTCTTTTCTGTGTCCTGTGCGGCAAAAACATCTTCAAAACAGTTGCAGATGAAATCAGGAGCAGTAGAGATGTCAAAAAGGTCGCAACAGTTATTCTGACACTTTTCAATAATTTTTGCGTTAAGAGGAACAGGATCAACTACCTCAACAACGGCTTTAGGCAAATTGTTTTTAACAGAAAGCTGTTGGTCTGCAGACTGATACTGATAAAGTGACTGGAAAATTCTTGCCTTTCCTTCAGAACCGAAAAGCACAACCTTTTTGTCGTAAACGGCAAGGCCCTCAATTCTTTTTGGTCTTAACATATCGCAGTAAACATCAACAGAAACTTTGAAGAAGAATCTTATATCTACTGTGTAGTAACCCTGATTGAAAGAAAGAGGTTCAACATCAGACTGAACCCAGAGTATTTCAACACTGTTTAGCTTAACGTTCATTGCACTGTCTATAAGAGACTGATTGCAGATTGGGAAATATACTCTTAAATCTTCAATACATTCTTTGTCGCGACAGGAATCATAAACCTTGTCGGTGTGAATACAAACGGCTTCTCTTATGCAATTGTTAGGTGCGGCAGTATTGCCTGCTGTAAATTCTTTACCCATATATATATGACCTTTCTCCCACACTTTTTGGTATGCCCGTGGGCAGGGCGTAGGCCAAAAACAAACTTTGGCTTACTACCACTAATATACTATGTATTAAATTTAATTTTGTGAATATATATTTACAGACGATAAAAGCGGAGGGTTTGTATGAAATATATATTTGAAAATACGGTTATAGGTTATAATGAAGGAAGTATAAGGAAAAATGGCAAAAGTATTTTTGAAACTAACTTTGCAGATTTTGGAGTTTGTGCAGATGATAAGGGAAATTGTTATATCCTTTGTCAGAATAACAAAAGTGCTATTTATCTTATTTCAATAAGCGGAGAAAGTGTAAATAAAAAATGTTTACTTGAGTCAAAAAACGAAACAGGCTACGAGAAAAGCTTTTGCATTGAGTATGTAAATGGATGGATTAACGGAGTTTATGTTATAAAGCATGAGGAAAAATATTTACTTATTCATCATATTGTTAACAGTGACATAAATCCTTTCGTGGTTGACAGCTTTGATGAAGAAACTAAAGTGTTTCTTTTTAAGGATTATGAGGATAATCTTTATGCCTTATATAATAATGAAAAAACCGGCTATAAAAAGTATGACTGGAAAAGCAAAAAGTGGAGCAGCTTTACCACACTTTGCGAGGAAAAAGGCAGGTTGATTTTTGCAGACGGAGATTTTACTTCAAGTCCTGTGTTTGCGTTTTCTCTTAAAGATGAAAATGGGGTTTTTGTTTTTTGCAAAGAAAAAATAATTTCTTCGTTGCCTGAGGAAGTGAAGCCTGTTGCGGTTAATTACAGAAGAGAGCTTACCATCCTCTTTGAATATCAGGGAAGAATACTTAAAAGTGTAAAAGAAGAAAAATTCTCTAAACCTAAATATGCATATTTCGGCACTCTTTCAAAATATGAGCTTGTGTGCCATATAAAAGATACATTTAAAAAAGCCACATACGCAACGCTAACACAAAGAGGAACATACAGACCTCTTATATTAAATGAAGCAGTGCAAAAAGAAGAAATAAAAGAACCAGAACCAATGAATGAAGAAGAAAGTGCCGTTAAAAAATATGATGAAATAATAAAGCTTCTTGAAAACAAAAGTGAGTTTGAAATTCTTTCTGCTATGATGAAAAAGCTTGAAGCTATTGAGAAAAGGTTGGAGGAGATAAATAGTGGTAATACATATAAGCAATAAAAAGCTTATTATTTTGATTTTATCTGTACTTGCTGTTTGCTTTCTTTGTGTTGGCGGGAGTGAACTAATGAAAAAAGAAGTTCTTGCAAGATTTCCTGTTTGTGATAAAACCATAATAATTGATGCAGGTCACGGAGGTCTTGATGGCGGTGCAGTGTCTGAAGACGGTGTATCTGAAAAAGAGATAAATTTAAGTATTGCAAAATATTTAGAAAGTTATTTAAATCAAAGCGGTGCAAGGGTTATAATGACAAGAAGTACAGATAAGTCTCTTCATAAGAACGAAAATGCTACAGTTAACGAAAAGAAGAAAAGTGACTTGCTTGTAAGAAAGACAAAGGTAAACGAATCAGGTGCGGATTTGTTTATAAGTATTCATCAGAACTATTTCACTCAAAGTCAGTATAAAGGTGCACAGGTGTTCTACGACGGAAAATCTCCTATGAGTCAGAAATGTGCTCTGATTATTCAGAACTCAATAAAGGATAATGCAGACTCAGATAATTTAAGAGTTCCTATGCAGATTGACAAGTCTAAAATGCTTTTTTCCGACCTTAAGGTACCTGCAGTTTTAGTTGAGTGCGGCTTTTTGTCTAATCAGGAAGAAGCGGCAAAGCTAAAAACTAAAGAATATCAGCAAAAAATAGCTTTTTCAATATACCTTGGTATAATTCAGTATTTTGATAAGTTGGCAAGGTGAAAAAAGAAATTATCAGAGGAAAATGGGTTGAAAAGATGGTTAGTTGAAGAAATACAGGGGGAATTTTCAAAAAAAATAACAAAATTTTGAAATATATGAATTTTTTTAAAAAAAATACTTGACGAATAAACTTTACTGTGCTAAAATGACTGTAATGTAAAAATATATTTTTAAAAGGAGAAAGATTATGAAAAAATTATTAAGTATTGTTTTAGCATGCGCAATGATTTGCAGCATATTCGTAATGCCTGTATCTGTAAGCGCTGCAGTAGGCGACAGAGTAAACTTCCCAATCGGAGTAGCAACAGGTGCGAACTCAAAGCTTTTTATACAGTATTATTCTAATAGTAATGATGATAATGTATACAAAAATGAGATTCCAGCTGATGGTGAGTGGGTACCAGGTCTTGACTATAACACAGCTATAGCTAAAACTGGTTCATATTATTATCCAACAGGTGTTTTTGCTACAGATAATGCAAATCTGTATGGTACTAATAGAACTGGCGCGTTCTTGTACGAACTTGATGAAAGTAAAGACAACACAGTAAGAACAACTAACTTTGTAACAAAGGGAGATAAAATAGTTTGGACAGTTGAAGGTGTAGACTATTATGTTAACCCTTACGACAAAGCAATCCAGCTTATGACAAGTGTTAAGTTGGATAATTTGACAGTTTCTGAACTCGAAGACGATTTTGCTTCATTAGCAGGAGTTACATTAGATGTTCCTGATGGAAATTACAGCTCAATTGGATTCCTCGTATCATCTCCTACTAAATATAAATTGAAGGTTACTCCTGTATATGCAGATGGTGCTGGTGCTGAACAACAATCAGAAGACTTTACTAATGATACCTCAGCAAGTAATCCATTTCGCGTTTACTCATCAAACTTCAAAACAGTTGCTAATGCAACAAATGGTAGATGGGGAGACACTACTACAATATATGAACCTAAAACTTTTGCAATTAACCCAGAAAAAGAATTAGTTTCAGTGATTGTTAAGAGTGCTGGTGCTGTTTACCCAATGACAATTATTTCAGCTTGGGGTATTGATGCTTCTGAAGGAGAAGATGAACCTGCAGAAATTTTTGAAGTAACAGAAGCAACAGTTGAAAGCGGTTCAGTTAAAGTTGCATACACAAACACAACAGCAGCAGACAAAGCTGTTAAAGTTATCGTTGCAGAATATGACGATGCAGAAGAATCATCTTTAGCAAATGTACATATTATTGATGCAACATTAGCAGTTGGCGGAGCTGAATTTACACAGGCAGTTGCAACAACAAAATCAACTGTAAAAGTATTCGTTTGGAAAGATTTAACAGATTTCTTCCCATACAAATAATACAATAATATTAAAAACAATAGCCGAGTGTCTATGACACTCGGTTCTTTTTTTATGCACCAATTAACAACTCCCTTTGGGCGTTTTAGTAGGGGCTGCCCTGTGTGGCAGACCGATATATTGTACATTTTTACGGAATGATGCTTTGGTCATTCCCTACACATTTTAAGGTTTTATCAACAATTGTGAATTGTTAATTATGAATTGCATCACCCTTACAGTTTAACAACTTGACAATTCCTAACTCCTAACTCCTAACTCCTAATTCCTCACTCCTCACTCCTCACTCCTCACTTCTCACTCCTAACTTCTCACTCCTAACTTTTTCAAAAAGTACTTGACAAACCATAATGTTTTATGTTATGATTATTGTCTAATATTATAGATTGGTGTTGTGTGCCCCAAAGTGACCGGAAAATACAGGAAACTATGGGATACATAATTCATTCATATGTGGAACGGAAAGGCGGGAAGCCGCTTTTCAGATATGTTCAGGATGATTTTTCAGCCATCTATTTGGTGTGACAGAGGAGCGTACTTAATATGGTTTAAAAGGTAAATTTTACGCCCACATTTGTTAAAACACTTGTAAATACACAAAGTATTAACTGCGTGTTTTGCCTCTGTGGACAAAAAATTTTCTCTTTTAAACTTCTGTGAACCCTGTCGCATCAGAAAAATTCTGTTAATTTGGTGCGTAAAAACGAAGGAAGGCTGTAGCCTTTCAAGTTTGACAAACCAAAAGAACGGAATTTTGATATGCGAAGGGCATATCAAGCACGCTCCTCTGTCACACTGACTTGAGGAAAGAAAAATTATAATGAGGTGATTTTGTTTTATGATGCCACGCGAGATTAAGTTGGGTAAGAATACCAGAATGACTTATTCAAAAATCGACGAAGTAGCTCAGATGCCTAACCTTATTGAAGTTCAGAAGGATTCTTATAAATGGTTCCTTCAGGAAGGTTTAAGAGAAGTGCTTCGTGACGTTTCTCCTATTACCAACTTCTCTACTAAGGAAGAGCAGGAGAATACTTGCAGATGGTTTTTGTCTGATGAATTGTTCAGTAAAGTATTCAGCAACCCAAAAGTGGACGACTTGTCTGACAAGCTTGTGTTGGAGTTTATCGATTACTCCCTGGACGAAAATACTAAATACACTCTTGAAGAGTGCAAAGAAAGAGATGCTACATACGCAGCACCTCTCAGAGTTACAGTAAGACTTATTAACAAAGATACAGGTGAAGTTAAGGACCAGACTATCTTCATGGGTGATTTCCCGCTTATGACAGATCAGGGTACTTTCATCTATAACGGCGCTGAACGTGTTATCGTCAGTCAGCTTGTTAAATCACCTGGTATTTATTATGATTTTGAATATGATAAGGCCGGTACAAAAATGTTCAATGCAACTGTTATCCCTAACAGAGGTGCATGGATTGAATATGAAACCGACCAGAACAATATTTTCCACGTTAAAATTGACAGACAGAGAAAGCTCCCTGTTACTGTTCTTATTAAAGCGCTTGGTGTTGGAACAGCTGATGAAATCTGTGAAATGTTCGGTGAAGAAGATATTCTTATGAATACCTTAAGCAAGGACACAACAGACGGTACAGAAAGAGCTTTAGAGGAAATCTACAAAAGATTAAGACCTGGCGAACCTGCAACGCTTGAAGGTTCTGCTAAATTAATCGGCTCTCTTTTCTTCGACGACAAGAGATACGATTTAGCAAGAGTTGGAAGATATAAATTCAACGAAAAGCTTGACCTTAAAAAGAGAATTCTTGGCAAAGAACTTGCTGAAGATGTTGTTTCAAGAGTAACAGGTGAAATTATTGCATCTGAAGGTGAAACTGTTACAGAAGAAATGGCAGAGCTTTTTGCTGAAAATGCTATCAACAGAGTTATTCTTTCTATTAATGATAAGAAAGTTGTTGTTTTCTCAAACGACACTGTTGATGCTAAATATTTTCTTGATTTTGATCCAAAAGAAGTTGGTCTTACAGAAAAAGTAAGATACTCAGCTCTTATGAATATTATTGAAAATGCTGAAGATGAACAGGATTTAAGAGCAACTCTTGAAGACAACATCAACAATCTTATGCCAAAGCATATTATGGCAGAAGATATTTTAGCTTCTATTAACTATCTTATTTCTATGAGACACGGTATCGGTGAAACAGACAACATCGACCACCTCGGTAACAGAAGATTAAGAGCTGTTGGTGAGCTTCTCCAGAACCAGTTCAGACTTGGCTTCTCAAGAATGGAAAGAGTTGTAAGAGAAAGAATGTCTATTCAGGATATGGACGTTATTACTCCACAGGCACTTGTTAACACAAGACCTGTTATTGCTGCAATCAGAGAATTCTTTGGTTCTTCACAGCTTTCACAGTTTATGGATCAGCCTAACCCACTTGCAGAGCTTACTCATAAGAGAAGACTTTCTGCATTAGGTCCTGGCGGTCTTTCAAGAGACAGAGCAAGTATGGATGTTCGAGACGTACACTATTCTCACTACGGCAGAATGTGTCCTATCGAAACTCCTGAAGGTCCTAACATCGGTCTTATCAACTCACTTGCAACTTATGCCAAGGTAAACAGCTACGGCTTTATTGAAGCTCCTTACAGAGTTGTTAAAGACGGTACAGTTACTGATGAAATCGTTTACATCACAGCTGATGTTGAAGACGGTAAGGTTGTTGCTCAGGCTACAGAGCCACTTGATGAAAACAACAGATTTGTAAATAAAAAGATTATCGCAAGAAAACAGGACGATATGATAGAAGTTGCACCTTCACAGATCGACTATATGGACATTTCTCCAAGCCAGGTTGTATCTGCCGCAACAGCTATGATTCCGTTCCTTGAAAACGACGACGCATCCCGTGCCCTCATGGGTTCTAACATGCAGCGTCAGGCGGTTCCACTTATTAAAACAGAATCTCCTGTTATCGGTACAGGTATGGAATACAGAGCAGCTATGGACTCAGGTGTTGTTGTAGTTGCTAAAGAGGACTGCACAGTTCTTAAGGTTGCATCTGACAAGGTTGTTGTAAGAGAAGAGCCAACAGGCGAAATCAGAACATACAACATCTTAAAGTTCAGACGTTCTAACCAGGGAACATGTATCAACCAGAGACCTGTTGTTGAAGAAGGCGATTTCGTTAAAAAAGACGAAATTATCGCTGACGGTCCTGCTACAGACCATGGTGAAGTAGGTCTTGGTAAAAACATTCTCATCGGCTTTATGACATGGGAAGGTTACAACTACGAAGATGCTATTCTCCTTAATGAAAAGCTTGTTAAAGAAGATGTATTTACATCTATTCATATTGAAGAATACGAAACAGAAGCAAGAGATACAAAGCTCGGACCTGAAGAAATCACAAGAGATATTCCAAACGTTGGCGACGACGCTCTCAGAGACCTTGATGAAAGAGGTATCATAAGAATCGGTGCTGAAGTTCACGCAGGTGATATTCTTGTTGGTAAGGTTACACCAAAGGGTGAAACAGAGCTTACTGCTGAAGAAAGACTTCTCCGTGCTATCTTTGGTGAAAAAGCAAGAGAAGTTAGAGATACTTCACTTCGTGTTCCACACGGTGAAGCAGGTATCATTGTTGATGTTAGAGTATTCACAAGAGAAAACGGTGATGAACTTGCTCCTGGTGTAAATCAGGTTATCAGATGTTATATCGCACAGAAGAGAAAAATCTCTGTTGGTGATAAAATGGCTGGTCGTCACGGTAACAAGGGTGTTGTTTCAAGAATTCTCCCTGAAGAAGATATGCCATTCTTACCAGATGGTACACCACTTCAGATTGTTCTTAACCCACTTGGCGTTCCTTCCCGTATGAATATCGGTCAGGTTCTTGAAGTGCATCTTGGCTATGCAGCTAAAGCACTTGGCTGGAAGGTTGCAACTCCTGTATTTGATGGTGCTCACGAAGAAGACATCAAAGAAGCACTCAAACTCGCTAAAGAAAAGGAAGCTGCTAAAGAAGGCGGTACTCCTGAACTTTACGATGAAACAGGTAAAATCACACTTTATGACGGCAGAACAGGTCAGGCATTCGACAACCCTGTAACTGTTGGTTATATGTATATGTTAAAACTCCATCACCTTGTTGATGATAAAATTCACGCTCGTTCAACCGGTCCTTACTCTCTCGTTACTCAGCAGCCTCTTGGTGGTAAAGCTCAGTTTGGTGGACAGAGATTCGGTGAAATGGAAGTTTGGGCTCTTGAAGCATATGGTGCTGCTTACACACTTCAGGAAATCTTAACAGTTAAATCTGACGATGTTGTGGGCCGTGTTAAGACTTACGAATCTATCGTTAAAGGTCTTAATGTTCCAAAGCCTGGTGTTCCTGAATCATTCAAGGTATTAATCAAAGAACTTCAGAGCTTATGTCTTGATGTTCGTGTTCTTGATAAGAACGACAACGAAATTGACCTTCGTGAATACGACGATGATGTTGATGCAGAAGTAGCAACTCCTGAAATATTAGCTGAGCTCAAGAAAAATGCTGAACTCAACTCTCAGGAAGAAGCTAACGAAGAAAAAGAAGAGGAAATCTTCGAAGAAGACCTTGTTTTTGACGGCGGTCTTGATGTTTTAGACAGCCTCGAAGACCAGAACTAACCTCTAATTATACGGAAAGGACTGAATTTTATGGATATGGAAAAGTCTGCAGAAAAATATTCTTTTGACAAAATAAAAATCGGCCTTGCATCACCTGACAGTATTCGTAACTGGTCAAGAGGTGAAGTAACAAAGCCTGAAACTATAAACTACAGAACCTTAAAGCCTGAAAAAGAAGGTTTGTTCTGTGAAAAGATTTTCGGACCTATGAAGGACTGGGAATGTCATTGCGGAAAATACAAAAGAATCAGATATAAAGGTATTATCTGCGATAAGTGCGGTGTTGAAGTTACAACCGCAAAAGTAAGAAGAGAAAGAATGGGACATATTGAACTTGCTGCTCCTGTTTCACATATCTGGTATTTCAAGGGAATCCCTTCAAGAATGGGACTTCTCCTTGATATGACTCCAAAGGATATTGAAAGAGTTCTTTACTTTGCAGCTTATGTTGTAATTGACCCAGGTAAGACTCCTCTTGCTAAAAAAGAAGTACTTGAAGAAAAAGACTACAGAGATTATTACGAAAAGTACGGCACAAAGTTCAGAGTTGGTATGGGTGCAGAAGCTATCAAAGAGCTTCTCTCTGAAATCGACCTTGATGCTATTTATGCTGATATCACTGAAGAACTTGAAGACGCAAGTGCACAGAGAAAAGCAAAATTAATGAAGAAACTTGAGGTTGTTGAATCATTCAGACAGTCAGAAAACAAGCCTGAATGGATGATACTTGATGTAATCCCTGTTATTCCACCTGATATCAGACCTATGGTTCAGCTTGACGGTGGCAGATTTGCTACATCTGACCTTAATGACTTATACAGACGTGTTATCAACAGAAATAACCGTCTCCAGAAGCTTTTGGAACTTAAAGCTCCTGATATTATCGTAAGAAACGAAAAGAGAATGCTTCAGGAAGCTGTTGACGCTCTTATCGACAACGGCAGAAGAGGCAGACCTGTTACAGGTCCTGGAAACAGAGCCCTTAAATCACTTTCTGATATGCTTAAGGGTAAGCAGGGACGTTTCAGACAGAACCTTCTTGGTAAGCGTGTTGACTATTCAGGTCGTTCGGTTATCGTTGTTGGTCCTGAACTTAAGATTTATCAGTGCGGTCTTCCAAAAGAAATGGCTATTGAGCTTTTCAAACCGTTTGTTATGAAAAAGCTTGTTAAGAACGGCCTTGCACTTAACATTAAGAATGCAAAGAGAATGGTTGAAAGAGTTCGTCCTGAAGTTTGGGAAGTTCTTGAAGATGTTATCAAAGAACATCCTGTTCTTCTTAACCGTGCTCCTACACTTCACAGACTCGGTATTCAGGCATTTGAACCGGTACTTGTTGACGGAAAAGCGCTTAAGCTTCATCCGCTTGTTTGTACTGCGTTCAACGCCGACTTTGACGGTGACCAGATGGCTATCCATCTTCCACTTTCTGCAGAAGCTCAGGCAGAAGCAAGATTCTTAATGCTTTCAGCTAACAACCTTTTAAAACCTCAGGATGGTAACCCTGTTACTGT
>JAZSLZ010000035.1:0-6217 GCA_045535635.1 Clostridia bacterium | reverse complement strand
CTTGATTTCGTTTTCGTCCATTCTTTTAGGAGCAAATTCGTTATAAACTGAAATTTTAAATTCACAGTCTTTAATGATAGCTTCTCTTCCTGCAGCAGACTCTAAAGTTTCCTTTGTCTGTTTTATTTCTTTTAAGATGATGCTGTTTTCTTCATCCTCTGTAAGTGGTGCAAGTTTATCTTTTTCCTTTGCCTTTAAAGCTGAAAGAAGGAGAGAAAGAGCATTTTTTCTTTCTGCTTCTTTGTTTTTCATAGCGGCAAACATTTCCTGTCTTACAAGTTCAATTTTTGACATACTATCAGTCCTTTCTGTTTGATATTTTAATATAAAATAAGAGGGTTGTCAATATTGAATAATTTTATATTTCCGTTCTGTTTTCGAGGGCTTTAAGTAGCGTAATCTCGTCGGCATACTCAATGTCTGAACCAATTGGAATACCCTTTGCAATTCTGGTAACCTTTACGCCAAAGCCTGTTAAAAGTCTTGCAATATATGATGCAGTAGCCTCGCCTTCAACATTTGGGTTTGTGGCAATTATCACTTCTTTAACCTCATCTGATGCAAGTCTTTGTACAAGCTCTTTAATTTTAATGTCATCAGGTTTAATACCGTCCATAGGGGAGATAACTCCGTGAAGAACATGGTATAGGCCTCTGTATTCCCTTGTTTTTTCAAGAGCCACAACATCTGATGGATTTTCAACCACGCAGATAGTTGATGTATCTCTTTTCACATCTGTACAGATTTTGCAGGGATTTTCATCTGTTAAGTTACAACAAATATTGCAGTATGTAATTTTTTCTTTTGCTTCTATTATAACATCTGCAAGTTTTTGAGCCTTTTCTTTTGGAAGTCCCAACACATAAAAAGCAAGTCTTTGTGCAGATTTATAACCAACACCCGGCATTTTTTTAAATTCGTCTATTAATTTTTCTACCGTTACTGCATAGTAGCTCATATTTAACACCTCACTTACCGCAAATGCCCCTAGGGGGCATTTACTCTTTCATTAGTTCGCCTTTTATCAAACCGAGAATTTCGTCTTTATATTTTGTTTCGCATCTCTGGAGCGGTAAATCCTTGTTTTCAACAGGAATTCCTATAACTGCAATTTTTTCGCAAACCGCAGAGGCACCACAAGAAGCTTCTTCAGAATTTATTGAAATATCAACACCGTATTTTTCGGTGAATTTTTCACACATTTCTCTGTTTCCTGAAAAGCCTTGTGCCATAAGCTTGAAGCAAAGTGTGTCTTTTTCACATTCTTCAAAAATTATAAGCTCATCAGGTTTGATTTTTTCTATTGAGGCAACAAGACCTGAATTTCGCATTTTGCTTTTAACACCAAAAACAAAATAAACATCTAAAGAGCTTTCAAGCTTTGTTGCTTCGCACATAGCAGAAATTGCAAGTTTTGATGCTGCTTCTTTTGAAAGAAGAATTCCGTCATCTTCGTAAGAAGGTGCATAAAAGCAACCAACATCTGCAGTGTTTAATTCGTATTCTTTGAGGGTTTTACAAGTTTTTTCATCTTCTGCAACTGCTCTGTAGCCGTCAAAGGAAAGAATGTCGCCTTTTTTTAGTTGCTTGTCGCCCTTGTGAGCAAAATTGACTTTTCTTTTATCTTTGGTCATAACAACAAAAGCATCTTCGTCAACAGAGGTGTAAAACATAAGTTTTTTTCCTGTGCCTTTTTTGTGAGCAATAAGATTTCCCACAGCATCATATTCGGCTTCACAGGAAAGCTTTGTCTGTATAAATTTTAAGATGGATTTTTCGCAGGATGTGGGTGCATCTATCATACATAGCATATCAAGCATTTTAAATTACCTCCAGATAATTTTCCAGCATTATAATTGCGTTTTTTATATCATCATCGTGTATAACGGAAACAGGTGAATGAATATATCTTGCAGGAACAGCAACTGCCGTAGCCTTTATATTGTTAAGCTGAAAGGCCCTGCCGTCTGTTCCGCCTAGGCCAACTCTTTTGAACTGAACCTTTTCACCGCACTGTAAAAGTTGGTTGTTTAATTCGGTGTCATAGTATGTTGAGCTGTCTGCTATTGCAAGAGTAACTCCTTCTCCTGTCCTTGTGGCAACATCTTTTTCTTCAATGCCTGGAAGGTCGAGGCAGGTAGTACACTCAACAGTTATTGCAACATCAGGCTGAACTCTTCTTGAAGCAACAGTTCCGCCACGGACACCGATTTCTTCCTGTACCACAAAACAAAAGTAAGCATCGTTTTTATAATTTTTCTTTAAAAGCTCAAGAATTATAAAGCAGCCGCATCTGTCATCAAAAGCTTTGCCTTTTTTGTAGCCGTTGCCAAAGTTTTGTGCTTTGGTGTCGAAATGAGCATAATCGCCCACATTTACAAGCTTTAATGCATCTTCTTTGGAAGAGACACCTATGTCTATATACATATTCTCATAAGAAGGCTTTTCATTTCTTTCTTCTTTAGTCATAAGATGAACGGCTTTGATGCCTGTAACACCTTTTACTTTGTTTTTGCCAATAGTTACTTTTTTGCCCACAAGTACATTTTCATTTATACCGCCTACAATTCTGAATTTAAGGTAGCCGTCATCTGTAACAGATGAAATAATCAAACCTACTTCATCAAGGTGGGCAGAAATCATAACCGTTTTCTGAGAATCTGTACCTTTTTTGAAGGCATAAACATTCCCCATTGTGTCACGGGTAACTGTATCTGCATATTTTTTTGCTTCAGAAATTATAATATCTGAAAGCTCTTTTTCATATCCTGAAGCACCGTTTGCCTCGCTGAGTTTAAAGAGCATTAAAACACCTCCTCTTTCGGGAAGCTTTTAAGGTTTAAAATAAACTGCTTTAAAATTTCCTTTAAGTTATCATAATCTGAAATATTCATTGTTTCAACAGGGGTGTGCATATATTTAAGCGGAAAAGATAAAAGTCCGCAGGGAATTGAATTATCAAGAAGCTGATAAGCCCAGGCATTTGTGCCGGTTGAAGCCTCTAAAACCTCTATCTGATAATCAAGCTTGTTTTTTGCGCAGACTTCTTTCAAGCCTTCAAAAACTTCAGGGTGGATATTAGGTCCAACGCCGATTGCAGTACCGCTGCCGCACTTAAACACCATATCTCTTTTTTCGTCAGGAGTTTCGCCGTGAGTAACATCTATTGCGATAAGCATATCTGCACCTTTTTTAAAGTTTTTTGCACCCTTAAAACCCATTTCTTCTCCTGCACTGAAAAAAGCACCAAGATTAAATGGCAGATTATCAAGTTCTTTGAAAAGCTCTATAATAACTAAGACACCTGCTCTGTCATCTAGATAAGCACCTGAAACACAGTTGCCCATAATTTCAGGAACAGAAGCAAAACGAATGGTGTCACCGATTTTAATATTTTCACTGTTATTTCCTGTATCTATAACCATATTTTTAAGCTCAAAGGCTTTTTTTCGTTCCTCTTCGCTCATTAAGTGAGGCGGTTTAGATGAGACAATACCAAGAGTGTCACCGATTAAAACCTCACAGGCAGGTAAAATATTTCCTGCCACTCCGCCAACTATGTCAAAGCCTAAAAAGCCATTTTCAAGCTTTTCTTTAACAATTAAACCAACAGAGTCAATATGAGCGTCAAGTATTAATGTATTTGCGTTTTCATTTTTACTTCTTTTAAGAGCAAACACACTGTTTAAAGGAGAAATCTCAACAATGTCAGCAAAAGGTGTTATTTCCTTTGCAACAAGCTGTGCTATTTCTTTTTCATCGCCTGAAACACCTTTTTCTGTGCATAGGCGTTTAAGTAAATTAAAATCCATATTTAAAGTGAGTTAACAATATCTTTGAAAACTCTTCCTCTTTCTTCAAAATTTTTAAATTTATCAAAACTTGTGGAGGCAGGGCTTAAAATAACAATATCACCTTTTTCTGCCACATTTTTTGCAGAGATAACTGCATCTTTAAAATCGTCACATTCAATTATTTCAAAATCAGGGGTGTAAAGCTTTGATTTTAATACAGCTTCTTTAATTTTAGGGGCAGTAGCACCTGTTAAAACAAGCTTTTTAACTTTCTCCATAACAACGTCGCCAATTTCATCGTATGGGATATTCTTATCTTTCCCACCTGCGATTAAAATAACCTTTTTTTCGAAGGATTTAAGTCCTGTTATTGTTCTGTTGGGACTTGATGCGATGGAATCATTATAATATTTAACCCCTTCAAATTCTCTTACAAATTCAATTCTGTGTTCAACACCTTTGACGGTTTTTGCAGTTTCTTTAATGCCATCTTTTGTTGCGACGCCCCATACAACGCCTATTGCAGTCATATAGTTTTCAATGTTGTGCAGACCTGGAAGAAGAATTTCATTTGTATCAAGAACCTTTTCGCCAAAGACGGTAATAAAGCCGTCTTTTAAGCAGATGTCTGCAGCTTGAGTTCTTGAAAAGTATATAACATTTTTGGCATCTTTTGATGCAGTAACCGAGTCTTTATTATCAAGGTTTGTTACGAGTCTTTCACATTCATCATATATAAAAATGTTCTTTTTGGCATCAATATATTCTTTGTAATCCTTATGCCAGTCAAGGTGGTTAGGAGAAAGATTGGTTAAACCACAGTATTTTCCGCTTTTTTTGATTGTGAAAAGCTGAAAGCTTGAAAGCTCTAAAACAACCTTGTGGTCTTTTTCAATTTTATCTATTTCAGGAAGAAGCGGTTTTCCGATGTTTCCGCCAAGATGAACCGTGTATCCTGAATTTTTAAGCATATTATAGGTAAGGGTAGTGGTTGTAGTTTTACCGTCACTTCCTGTGATTGCAAAAATATCGCATGGGCAAAGGTCAAAGAAAACCTCCATTTCGGATGTAAGATATGCACCTTTTTCTACGGCTTTGTTAAAGCCGTCAAGGTCAGGTCTTATACCGGGACTTCTGAAAATAATATCTGCATCAATATCATCGAGCCATTTTTCACCTACTTTAAAATTAAGGGAAAGACCTTCAAACTGTGCTTTTAATTCTTCTTCAGTTTTTTTACCGTCGCAAACAGTTACAACTGCACCGTATTTAACAAGCATTTTAATCAAAGGTGTGTTGCTTACACCTGCTCCCGCTACGGTTATTTTTTTGCCGTTTAAGCCTTCAAAATATTCTTTAAAGTCCATATATTTTCCCTTGCCTTTCATAATATCCCTATATCTTATTTATTGTAACACAGATTGTTCCTTAAATCAATAAAAAGAATTAAGAGTATAAATTGAAAAAAATATGGCAATAATTTTAGTATCAAGGAGGATGGGCTATGAATAAGGTTGAATTATGCGGAGTGAATACATCAAAGTTACCTCTTTTAAGTAATGACGAAAAAGAGGCACTTTTGATTAAAATAAAAGACGGAGATATGACGGCAAGAGAAATTTTTATTCAGGGAAATTTAAGACTTGTTTTAAGTGTTATTCAGAAATTTACCGCAAGAGGTGAAAATGCAGACGATTTGTTTCAGGTTGGATGCATCGGCTTGATTAAAGCTATTGATAATTTTGATTTGTCGGTAGGAGTTAAGTTTTCAACTTATGCAGTGCCGATGATTATAGGTGAAATCAGAAGATATTTAAGAGATTATAATGCAATAAGAGTTTCAAGGTCGGTTAAGGACACCGCATATAAAGCACTGACGGCAAAGGAAGAGCTTATTAAAGAAACAGGCAGAGAGCCAACTGTTGCAGAAATTGCTAAAAGAATAGAAACAACAGAAAAAGCGGTTAACTATGCACTTGATGCAATTCAGGATCCACTTTCGTTGTATGAGCCTGTTTTTCATGACGGAGGAGAGACGCTTTATGTTATGGACCAGATAAGCGACGAAAAGGTTTTAGACGAAAGTCTTATTGACAGTATTGCTCTTTATGATGCACTTAAAAGACTTAATGACAAGGAAAGAAAAATAGTTTCCATGAGGTTTTTCAGCGAAAAAACACAAATGGAGGTTGCAAGTGAAATAGGAATATCACAGGCGCAGGTATCTCGTCTTGAAAAAAACGCCATAGAGCACATGAGAAAGTATATATAGAAAATGCCAATCATTTGGCGAGTGTTCTAAAGGACACTCGCCATCGATATAAATCCTTTAGATTTTCGATATGTTTTTCAAACTCGATATGCCTTGCGGCTCGATATATCGCTTCGCGATAAGAATTTTCTGGATTTATATCATATCGTAA
>JAZSLZ010000071.1:0-16822 GCA_045535635.1 Clostridia bacterium | reverse complement strand
TTTTGACTACCAATTCACATGCTTGGATTTTGAACTCCTTTGTGTAATTCACTTTTCTTTCCATTTTGTTCACTCTCCTGAAAATATTATATCATATTTTCACTCTTTTGGTAGTCCATTTTTATTATACAGGTTTCGCGGTTTCATCATTCATTATTCATTAAAAAATCCTGTCGCAAAAAATGAATGATGAATATTGAATAATGAAAAATGAATAATACAAAACAAAAATCCTATCTTTCGACAGGATTTTTGTTTTGGTGGGAACAATAGGGCTCGAACCTATGACCCTCTGCTTGTAAGGCAGATGCTCTCCCAGCTGAGCTATGCTCCCATATGGTAGCGGCGAGTGGATTCGAACCACCGACCTAACGGGTATGAACCGTTTGCTCTAGCCAGCTGAGCTACACCGCCATATTGGTTTTCTTTTTCGTACTTGAACATTATAATTGTTTTTTCAGGATTTGTCAAGTGTTTTTTTCAAAAGTTATTGAAAATATTTTTTATTTGGTGTATAATTGTAAAAAAGACAAATAAGGAGCGAATAAAAATGAGCGAATTACACGTACTTAATCATCCTATGATTCAGCACAAACTTACTCTTATGAGAGATAAAGACACAGAAACAAAAGATTTCAGAGAACTTTTAAATGAAATATCTATGCTTATGGCTTATGAAATCACAAGAGATTTCCCTCTTAAAGATACAGAAATTGAAACACCTATTTGCAAAACTACATCAAAAATTATTGCAGGTAAAAAAATCTGCATTGTTCCTATTTTAAGAGCAGGTCTTGGAATGGTTGACGGTATCTTAAAGCTTGTTCCTGTTGCCAGAGTTGGCCACATTGGTCTTTACAGAGATCCTGTAACAGCAGAACCTGTTGAATACTATTGTAAGCTCCCTAATAATATTGAAGAGCGTGATATTATTGTTGTAGATCCAATGCTTGCAACAGGCGGAAGTGCTGCAGCTGCTATTCAGATGATTAAAGACAGAGGCGGTAAGAATATTAAAATGATGAACCTTATTGCTGCGCCTGAAGGTGTTAAGGTTGTTCAGGATGCCCATCCTGATGTTGACATTTTCGTTGCAGGTCTTGATGAAAAATTAAACGACCATAAATATATCGTACCAGGTCTTGGCGATGCAGGTGACAGAATTTTCGGCACAAAATAATCATACAAATTACCCCCAAATGTGTAAACATTTGGGGGATTTTTTTGAACAATTTTTATTTTTCAAGTTGTTTGAGAACTTCTTTTAGTTTTTCTGGAAACGGTATTCCCATTTCTCCCGCATTTTCAAGAATTGATATTGCTTCATTTGCCATATAAAAGCTTATGGCAATACACCTTAATTCTTCTATCCCAACAGCTTTTCCTGCTAAATTTGAGACACATATAATACTTAATATGCTTAATTTTTTAAGTATTCCATTAAATCCGATTTTACTGGATAAATTCTTGTTATATATTGCGCTGAAAACACCGGTAATATAATCAACTACCATAACACAAACAAGCATTTTAAGCATTAAATCCAAATCACCTATTATAAATGATACCATAGAAATAATCACACCCACAATTTTTCTCATGCGATAAACTCTACTCTGAGAGACAGTGGAATAAGCGGATCGTACGGATCTTCCATTCTCAATTTAAACTCCACATATCCCTCTCCTTTCTTTATAATACATTCGCACCTTTCTTTCCTTCGTGATGCGGCTATCATAGTCACTTCATTAAGCTGATAATAAGATATCTCTCCATATCCAAAGCATAAAAAACTTCCGTCCTTCACATTATATCTTGTAAAATTAAAACTGTTCTTATCTATGATTTGTATATATTTATACATATCGCTATTAATATTGATTCTGTAATTAATATACCCTTCTTCATCCTTTGGGTACTTTATGTCAATTCTGTCTTCTTCAACAACAACATTTTTATTTACATCTGCTGATGCATAATACGCAAGCTTGCCTCGTGCATATTTTCTTTCGTCTGTAACTACGCCATCTTTAATTGTAGCAAGAAGAATATTCACCTCATAAGTTGTTTCTTCATTCAAGACATCAATGTATGCTCTGTTTGATACACTGTCTGATATAAGATATATAAATTGTTTGCTCTCTGAAAGACAAGGAAAATTTTCTGCTTCGGTAAGTTCTATCACTGTTCCATTGGAAAATATTGCAGAACCCTTATTGACTGTTATTACTCCATCTTTAACAGTAACTTTAAGACTTTCGCAGGTTTCAGGAACAACTCCAGCTGTTGCTACATCAGTTACAAACCCATTCAAGTCAGCTACAGATGATACCTCTCTTACAATCCCATCCGAAATAAGTCTCGAAGTTATTTTATTAAGTTCATCAACCCCTATAAGCTGATCATCAAAAAAAGAATAATTTACACTCATACTCACACCTCCTTAAAGCTTGGCATCTCACCACATTCTCTGCTTGTGTACCATATCTGAACACTGGAAACAAGTCTTTTGCCGTCTATAACTTTTCCTCCAACTCGCTTTTGTATTCTTAAAACATCGCCAAGATTGTAGTCCTTTTCAAATTTCAGTTCTCTTACAGTTGCCTTTATATTGTTTTCTTTATTCTTTGTTGCAAGGCTTTTTTCCGCTTCTTTTCTGCTATTACCAGAAAGCTTACTTTCCCATTTATAAAAACCTTGTTTATCGGTTTGTATTTCAAGGAAATATTCTGTAATATAGTCTGTTTTTATAAAATTCCCATCTTCTGTTATACAAGCAATATATCCACCTTTTGTATATTCGTTTGAAAACTGTATTCCATCTTCCGACACCCTGTAAAGCTTACCTATATTTTCCGGCAAACCCATAGAAAGAGGAGGATCGTTCTTATCTGCATTCCAATCACCGCAATCTCTTATATCTCTCTTATATACACCACAATTTGCATAATCAAGAATGCTGCTTGTGTATGTTGAGTTGTATATATTTTTATTATCCTCAGAAAGAAACAGGTTAGTTTCTCTTTCTCTGAACAACTCAAGTACCCATTTTTTGTTTTTTATATCATATACAACTCTGTGTCCAGCTCTCATTCTTTCAAGAATATCGCATATTATTTCTTCCAGGTCATACATTACAAGCCTGTAAAAATCAATTTCTTCATCCTCGCAACTATAACTTACTTCTATTTCAGGAAAATACTGCTTTACAAGACTTTCGATAAGCCTGAAGCCTTTATTATCAACCTCATAATATTTAATATTAAAAGGCATTACCACTCTTTTAGACAGTATAAAATTGACTGTTCTTCCGTAAATCGTAAGCTTGTTATCTTCAAAAAACTTTTCAGTTACTATTGCTTGTTTTCTGCCCTGTACAACAACTATATATTCATGTTCCATAATCTTCTTTGTTATTTCTTCATCAACAATGATACCTGCCTCGAAATTACCTATACCATTAAACTTAATTTCCCAGCAAACATCGAAAATATCAGGAATAGTACAAAGAAGATTAAACTCAAAATCATAAAATCTTAAATCTTCCATAATTCCTCCTACAGACATTCAATATAATAGTTATCATGATTGCACATTGAACTTATTTCACGGCTTGTGTTGTTTACAACATCTATAAAGTTTTTGCCCTTGTCAAGATAAAAGGCAGAAAGATAGTTCTCAAGAGCTAAATATGGCATTATATCTCCATTAAGATTGCTGTATGCCTTTCTGTTTTCAAAATCTATTGTTACAATCTCACCGTCACAGGTCTCGTATTCAAAGGTAATAGTTTCACCTGTTTTTCTGTTGATAAATGTGATATTTTTTTCATCAAAAACTTTTCCGTTTTTTCCTCTGTCATAAATAGTAATAGTGGGATATGTTTGCCCAAACCCTTTGTTTTCAACATTGCTTCCAACAATTCTTCTGGTAAAAACACACGGCAGATTTATCTCGCCCTTAACAAGATTTTCTCTTTCAAACACAAAAGTCTGTGTTGGTTCTAAATCCTTAAAATACGGATTATCTGCTTCAACCTGAAGCACAAAACCTGAATATCCGCCGTTTTTGTTGTAAATTTCAAATTCCCTTATTTTAGTATAAATTTTTCTTTTCTTTTTACCGTTATAAATTGTAAGCCACGCATCTTGCGTAAGAACACCTATCAGCTTTTCTATGGCATTATTATCTTTTATAAAAACATCACCTGATATTGTTATAATTCTTGATGAAGTGTGAACATTAACTGTTTCCTGCCCATTCTTTCCTACACACTCAACTGTCGCATAGTTTTTCCCAGGGAAACCCAACCCTTCTACAGAAATAATATTAAAACCATAATTCAGTCCGCCACCCATAACAACTTTTCCATTTTCATTTTCAAGTATAATCTTCATATTACACTCCTCTCGCCTTTTTCAAAGCTTCAAAATTCTTAAGGGCATTTATGCTATTGTGAATAAATCCCTCTCCGCCTGAGCTATTCACAGTATAATTATTTGTAACATTATTGTTCTGTACTGAGTTTACATTTTTTCTTATTTCCTGTGATGCCTGTGATAAGGTTGTTCTTAATATATCAGAAACACTGTTAACAAGGCTAGATACTGTACTTTCAACATTTGATGCAAAATTTGTTGTAACTACAGAAAACCTTTCGCTTAAACCTTCCACAACCGTTTCTGCCTCGTTTACTATATCATTTTCCTCAGGAACCGCTTTCTTTTTGTTATTTACAGATTCAAGATACTTATCATATCCGGAACTTCCTCTTGCTGCCGAATATATTACTTCATCTGAGAACCCTGCTTCTTTTAGCTTACTATAATTATTTTTCAGGTACTCGTTCATATCATAAATAGTGTTATTTATCTGTTCCTGGCTGTATTGTTCAACCTCTTTTAGGTCTGAAATACTGTCTTTTAGCTTTTCATAAGTAACACATTCTGACAAAAGCTGATTTTCCATAGCAACACTTGCTTCATTTGTGTTGCCATAAGATTCAACAAGTTCATCGTACGCATCTTTTATTTCCAGAATTTTCTGAGCTTGAACTTCAAGTCTCTTATTTAGTAAATTTGCCTGTTCTTCTTTTACTTTATCTTTGGATAGATTTTCTCCCGTTCTTTCATACCAGAGGTTATAGGAATACACAAGGTTTTTATCCTCATCTTCCAACCCGTCAAGTGCACCTTTAAGACCCTTTTCAATCAAATCTTCCTTTTCAACAAGTTCTTTTAGATTTGCCTTTGCACTGCTTATTGCAGATTTGATTTCTTTAATCTGTGTCTGCATCTGGTAGATGCTTTCTCTTTCAATTGCAATCAGGCTGTTTATATAGGCCTTTTCTTCCTTAGAAGCATTGACCTTTCTGGTCTGGAGAGATTTTATGTAACCTTTGCTTTTATCAATGTCACCATTTATCGCTTCAATCTGCGCTTCATATTCTTCTATAGTCTTTTCGGCACTTGACTTTAGTTTTCCGTTAACATCTGCAAAGCCTTTTTGTAAAGCTTCGTTATATAAATCAAGTGCCTTTGTAATATAATCCATTAAAACACTCCTCTCAAGCCCTCTTCTAAAGTAATTTGTCCTTCAAGTGAGTATTTTTGTTTTAGTGCTGCAAGTTTTTTCTTTTGAGCTTCATCTTTCACCTCCGAAAGATCAAGACTTCTTATTTCAAGCACTCTGCTGAACACATTATCACCGCAAATGCCCCTTAAGAGTGCAAGGAATACATACCAATGCAGATTATCTTGCGTAAGATTAATTCCATATTGACTGTAAAAACTGCTGAATATTAAATCTGCATCTTTTACGAATGAAAAAATCGGCTCTCTTCTGCCTGTTTTTCCTCCTTCACAGTCAACTGTGTTATAAAATTTCCTCATTTCGCTTATAGCACTTTCTATATCTTCAGGAACTTCAACATAAAAAGTCTTAAGTGCATAAATCATAAGCTTTATGCCTTGCGCTTCTTCACTATAGTTTATAATTTTTAGTGCAGTTTTAAAATCTGCATTGATTTTATACCTTTTGCCTTTAACAACAACACTCACAGGAAGCTTTTCGGTTAATATGTTCATTATTCAGAAAATGTTATGGTTGCAAAGCTATCTGCAGATGCGGCACTTCCGAAAACTTTTTCACCTTTTACCTTAAATGAACCTTTAACAATATAACCATCCATTCCGCTTCCTTCGTTTTCCACAACAACGCTGAATTCTCTTTTTATTGCAGATGGGTTATCTTTATCTGAAGAAAAATCAACCATAACAATTTCCCTTACTGCATCATCGCCAACAAGCTCATTATTAGCAATCTTCATTATATCGTCGTGTACATCATTTCCGGAAAACTGGTCAAATGCAAATGAGATGACAGGTGCAAAACCAACTATATCGCTTTGCTCAAACTCCTGATCAATATACTGTCTTTTATATTCTTTAGGATTTTTTGTTACGGTTATATCCGTAAAGCCTGTCATTCTTTTAAAAATTGTTCCTTTGTCTGTAGGAACACCGTAGTATGCTACTTTATCGCATCTTTTTACGAATTTTTCCATTTTATTCCTCCGTATAATATAAATATTTCACTTTAACACTATACACATTACTGCCAATATCCGATTTTTCTACCTGAACATCGCTTAAAGCAGTAATTGATACTCCGTTTCCGGGGAGAAGATTTTCCCCCTCCCCGTTACGGATTTCGAGCCAGTTTAAAAAACCTTTCAAAATGCCTATATTACTTATGCTCTCTTTAGTAAGGGGAACTCTTGCTTCCTTAAGGCATACAGAGAAAACACACTGCTTAAGCTTACCGCCATCAGCATATTTTTTAACCACCGGCTCGTAATTTTCAGTTCTGATACAAAGCTCTCCGGGCTTTAAGTTCAAAAAATCAATACCAACATAAAGTCCGTCGAAGCCATTGTATTCTTTTATAAATTCTGCATATTGCTTCATCTTATCTGCATTTCAGACAAATGTGCTGCATTTGTCTGCTCCCCCTTATATTATTTTTTATGCTATATACCGTAAAGGCTTCGTTGTATGGAATTTCTTCCCCCTCAACCTTTTTCAAGACTACCTTATCTCCTATATCCACATTAAGAGTTTCCCTTGCAGGAATTCTTATGATAATTTCACTTAAAGAGTGGTTATCTATTTCCGATACATTCGCTTTTACTTCGTCAAAAACACTCACATTGCCGAAATATTCTTTTGTTACATTGTCTTTTTCAAAATGATAAACCGTAATTTCTTTATCTGCACAAATCACCTTTCCACCCCTTTATATAAAAGCTCTTCAGGTAAAAACAACACAGCAGTTTTATAAAGATTTTCCGTATCATTATTATTTGTGTACGAAATACTGTAACCGTCATTTGATTCTGCAGCTATGCCACATCTTGATTCTGCTTTATACATTTCATCAATAGTGGCACAAACTGCATATTTAACTCTTTCATCGGCTTCATCAGCTCTGCCGAAAGTTATTTTGTCTATGTACTTTGTAGCTTTAAGCGCAAGATTATAGAACTTGTCCTGTGGAACCTCGTCGCTTTGATAAAACTCATTGTACCAGTCAAAATCTACGTATGGCATCAACCGAGTACTCTCACTGCAAGTGACGGATACATTGTTTTATAACCGTATAAAACATCCATAGAAATAATATCTTTTTTGTATTTCATATCATAACCTTTTACAACTCTTAATGTGATACCGTTATAGCTTGTAACATAGCTTTCAACACCTGAAGGAGTTGCAAGAGGTCTTGTAACAAAAGCAAAAGCCATTGGATTAAAAGCAAGGTTCGCTGTGTGAGAGCTTACAAGCTTAACCTCTGCATTGTCTTTAACTTCTTCCGCAAGATTCGGAGAAATGCACACTTCAGCAATTGCATTATTTACAGCATCTTCTGTATCTTTTGTAACTGTGTATGTATTTCCATCAATTGTTAAAAGGTCACCCTTAACAAGTCTGCCAGTAAGAGTTGTTCCGTCAATAGCAATTTTATCTGCACCTTTTGCAGTTAATCCGTTAACCTTAACAGAAGATGCACCTTTAATACCTGTTTCGTGCTTTTTAACCGCCTGTGACATATAGTTGTCAAGACCAAAAATTCTGCCGATAGAGCCTTCTCTTAATGCCTTTGTAGAACCGCTTTTATCTGCATTCACAATGGCGTCAATAGTTGTAAATGAAGCGTCTGCTTCTGTATCCCATACTGCTTTTCTGTCTGTAACAGGAACCTTTTCCTTGTTCATTGCTTTTCTTACATCTGAAAGGTCCTTAAGTGATGAAGGTGTTGTTCCTGCAGTAAGTGCAGTATTGTAAATATCCTTGTAAAGCTCAAGTCCGTCTGCATTAATTTTCTGTGCAAGTGCAGCTGCAGCAGGTTCGATAAAAAGTCTGTTAAGGTCATCAATAGATGTAGCAGACTGAAGAGCTGTAAACTCAACATCAACTGTTGCAAGTTTATCAAGAGTTACTTCAACTGATGTTTCTTCAATATCCTGTGGATTAATACCGCCTGTCTGGTCAAAATCCTCTGCTGATAATACAACAGGCTTTCTTACCTGAATTTTATCACCTTTGCCGTTTACAAAATCGTTTGAAAAATCCTTGTGAATAAGATTAGGAAAAACGAGATTTTCCATAAGTCTTGGAAGTGCCTGTCTTGCAATTTCTTTAATAGTAATTAACTGGTTCATAGTTTAGTTCCTTTCTGTTTTCAATTTATAATATTCTTCATCAGAAAGAGAATCGTAATCAATACTCATTCCTGACTGATGATTAAATCCGGTACTTTGTGCTTCATTAAAAAGATAACCGTGTTCTTTTTTAATTTCAGCTATCTGCTTATCAAAGCCTTTAAGCTCACCGTTTTCAAGTGCAAGTAAGCTTTTATCTATAAAGCCCAAAATAGCTTTTTCACTTCTTGCACCGCTTTTTATAAGTGCGTTTTTTAGTTGTCCTTCCATCAACATTCCTTCGTATTCTTTTCTGGACACATATTTTTCTTCTATTGCACCCTTTATGGCATTAAAAATTTCTTCATCAATAGTTACACCATTTTTCTCCAAAAGTTCTTTTAAGAATTTAATGTTTTCCATCTCCTTCCTTATTCAGAACCTACCATTTTTCTGGCAAGTTCCTCATGTTCGCCGTAGTATTTCATTCTGTATTCCCATTTTTTCATAATACCGCTTTGCATATCAAGCCTGTCCTCTGCACGGATTTTAGACTTATCTTCAATAATACCGTCATCAAAGATAACAGAAATCTTTTGTTTTTCATCAAAACCACCAAGCATAAGTATGCACTGAATAAGACCTTTTATTGCCTGAGCTATTAATTTTTCGTGTTTTTTCACATTTCTGAAAAGATTTGCATTATCGTAAATAACTTCTGTTGCAGTAAGGTTCTTTTCAAATTCAAAACTATAATATCTTTCACCCAGACCGCATTTTGATGACAGATAGTTAAGCTGACTCTGCACACCCTTTACATTTTCATCAACACGAAGCTGAGGGTTGTATTCTTCATACATTTTTCCGTCAATAATACTGTCTCCCATTGACATAAAAAGTCTTTTCTTTGAATGTTGGGGAACAATTCTCGTTCCGTTCTGGTCCTTAGCAATAATGCTTTCATTCATTAGCACCATTTTACCGCCCAAGAAAAAATCAGTACAAAGGTTGTCGTACGCAAGGTCAACACCCTTTAAAACATCAATGGAATTTGCATAAACTGATATTCCCATAGGTGAGTTTATTTCAATGTTGTTTGTTATATTAGGCTTAAAAATAACAAACCAGGGAACATCAGATTTAGTATCATATTCTTCAACGGTTTTATTATCTGTTTTAATTCTGTTGAAATTTTCATCTAAATACTCGTTTCTTATAACATAGTTTCCGTATTTATTTTTCAGATGAGTTTCAAGATAAATGTACTTTTTACCTTTGCTTGTATGTTCCGATACAAATGCAACCTCTGTTATTGCCTTATTGTTGTATGAAATAGGTATAATACAATCTGCAGTAATATACTCAAGTGCGATTTTATAGTTGTTAAGCCTTACGGCAACTGCCCCGGTACCTAATGCAAAGGCTTTCTCTATTAATGTATTGGCATTGGCAAAAAAGTCATTTCTTTCAAAAACCTCATCAACAAAATTTTGTGCCTCCTTGTTTTCAACCACAACCATAGTTTCTTCATTAAGAAGCATATTCGCCCAGTCCTCACAAATTTTTTTAGCCATTTTAAGACTGTATCTGTCAAGCTGAACTGTTTCTCTGCCGTTGTAATCGGTATAACTGTGAAAAGGCTTGTAATAACCCTTGTACCAGTCTGCCCACTGACTTATTTTGTTATAATAATCGCCGTTTACATTAACACCAAGCTTTTGCTTTAAATATTCGCACACGCTTAAAATATTCATACTTTTCTCCTTTTTCAGATTTTTCTGACATACTCAATCCCATAGCGAAGTGCTGCCATAGCATCATCATTTATGGGAGTGGGTATGTCAATGTATTCCCCTGAATTTTTGTCTTTCATCCAGCACCAGTTTTCTATTTCTCTTATGGTGTTTTTGCAGGAGGGATTTATAATAATTTTCTTACCCATAAGATAATCTATCTGTGCCGTAATACTGTTTTTCTCTTTAGAAACGCCAACTGCTCTGAAACCTGCCTTTTGCCAGGCTTTAATTCTGTCCGGCTCGGCACTGTCACACCACATAATTACATTTTTCTCAAACACATCTTCCGCAAGATTTATAATTTCGTTGGTTTCAAGGCCTTTAACATATAATTCCTTCAAAATATAAATCTCGTCTTCATAAAATCCCAGAAGAAGAATTACATTTGCGTGGTTAAAGCCGAAGTCCTGCCCCATAAAAAGCACATCGCCTTTAAAAGCTTTTTCTTCAACAGTATAATTTTTAAGAATGAGTCCCTCTTTTTTAACAGACTCGCCCATATACTGATTTAAGTAAAGCTCTGGCATTGTTTTTTTAAGATGCTCTGCTTCAGTAAAAAACTGTTCTCCAAGCCATTTTTTTGGTGTTGTGAGATATGTTGAATGATGAACAAGCTTATCTTTTCTTTCTTCTTTGCACAACTCATTAATCCAGTGGTTTGTTGATTTGGGCGGATTATAGGTATAAAGCACACTGTACTTACTGCCGCCTCTTAAAAGGGATTGATTTATGCTTATAATGTCCTCATAGCACTTGAACTCATCACATTCCTCATACCAAACAAAACCGCAGTAGCCGTTTACAAATTTAACAGATTTAATTTTACTTACATCATCTGCTCCTCTGAAAATTATTTTTTGCCCTGTTGGAAGATAAGTTAGCTCAGGAACAGAAACCTTGCTTTCCCACAAATGAGAAACCTCAAGAACCTCCATCGCCCATAAAAGCTGATTAAAAACGCTTTCTCTTAAGGATTTTCCGTAGCGTCGTACGCACACTCCATTCATATCCTTGTTTTTCATAATGGTTAAAAGCATTTCAACTGCCGCAAAGCTGGACTTGGTGCTTCCTCGTCCGCCTTTAAGAAAATAGTGAATATACTTATTTTCTTTTATAGCTTTATGAATATTGTAAAATGCAGGGGAAATCACATTTTTAAGCTTTACGGAACATCATCCACAATCTTAACCGCCTTTATAACCTCACTTTGGTCGTCACCAAAGAGCTTACTTGCCTTACCTAAAAGCTCCAATGCTTTAATGCGGTAATTGGCAGCGGTTTCTTTATCTACGGCAATGATGCTGAGCTCTTCTAAAATCTGAGCGTCTGAAAGAGTTTTTTTCTTTGCCACAAGCATCACCTCCCCGTCCTGCAGAAAAGATTATACAATACGCTTCATATGACAAACAAGGACATAAATTTAAACATAGAAAAAACGGTGCATAACGCACCGTTTTCAAGGGTTTAATTTTTCATTTTTTATACTTTTCTGCAAATTTTTCAACCACATTTTCAGGTAAACCAATCTCAAAATTGCGGTTTTCTGTATGAATTGCAACATTAATAATTTTTTCGTCACTTTCTTCAAAGTTATCAAATGAAAGTGCAGTTTCATAAAGAGCTTCAATATCTTCTCTTTCTGTTATTTCTATTTCTCTTATTTCTTCTCCATAATAAAACAGAAACATTTTTTCGATTTCATCTGCTTTTGGTATGGCTTCATATACTCCCATTTTTTCAAGAAGTGCCTTTGTTCTTGGATAACCATCTGTAATAGTATATTGATATAAAGCATATGGTTCTCCTTCATAATCAATATCAGCAGGATTAAGCTTTGTATTAGCAACGCCTTCAGGATTGTCAACCTCAAAGGCCACTTCAAGCTTCATATCCTTGCTTCCGTAATATCCCATAGCTCTGATTGTACTGTCATACTTATAAGGAACATTTTTTATATCCTCATTAATGGCATTTTTAAGTGCTTCAAACTCTTCGGTTCCTATTAAGTATGATGCAATATCCCCCGTAAAGTCGTGTAAGACAGTAATATACTTGTATTTAAGTGCTTCATCTTTATAAGGATGGTATCTTCTGTCCTTCATGCTGTCAAGCATAAGTACATCTTCCGTAAGATGTCCGCCGTCATACTTATAAATGTTATACCTTCTTTTTAAAGTTTTGCCATTTTTAAGCTTGTAATTGAAATTTACGAAGAACGATGGTTCTTTAAAGTCTCTGCTTACTGTTTTATGTTGATGAAGTGCAACTACCTTTTCAATCTCTTTAGCATCTGTTATAGAAAAGTCTGCTATTTTCTTTTCATAAAATTCTCTGTGAGTATAAATCATATTACGCAGAGAAAAATTATGTTCAAGCAATGGAATTTCAACAAAAACCTCTTCTACATCTTCTGCCTTCGGTACCCTCTTTTCAAAGCCTGTAACATCAAACTTAAAGCCAAGAAATACAATCACTACAGCAATAGCATAAATAAGTGCAGGTTTTACAAAACCTTTTAAGGTTACCTGTTTTTTGTTTATCATATTTACTGCAACTATACCAAGTATTCCAAATGGAAGCATCCATAAAATTGATGTTCCGAGAAGACTTGAAAAATACCAATAGCTGAAAATACCGCAAAGAAATGCAACTAAATATAAGAAGAAAACTTTTGCTTTGTTAAATACTATTGCTTCGCCGTTTTTTTCAAGGTCTCTCTTGTTATAAATAATACATCCAAACACAATGAAAACTATTGCAAGTGCAAGATATATCAATGCTCTCAAAGAAAGCATCTTATTTGGTATAATATAGAACCAATACAATAACTCTTCAAACGCACCTATGTATCCAAAAAGGTGTTCTGATAAAAGATTTTCAATAAATGTGATTGTTAAAAGCGGTGTTATAACGCATATTCCCGAAACCGCAATTAAATACATAAAATTGCCCGTAAACATTGCAACAAATGATACTCCGAAAAACACTATCAGAGTATATACAAGTTGGAGATATGCCCACATAAACAAATGTTCAAGATTTGCAGGAATATATGTTCCTGAAGCCTTTGCAGACACAAGAACAACAAGATTTATAAGTATTGGCAAAACAAGAAGCATACTTCCTGATAAAAGCTTTGTGAAATAAATTGTTGTTCTTCTGTGAGGAAGTGAGTGGTAAAAAGATATTGCAGGTGTTGAATTTATATACATAAATATCATAAGTGCAAATACTCCGCCACAAAGCATACCTAAAAATAATGCAGGATATGTAGCTGATGCAAAGCTTGTTTTAATGTATTCATCAGGTATTGTGTTTAAAATATTATAAAAACGCTCATGCCTTGCCACATACTGAAAAGGTACAAGGAAGAACAACATAACAGTATATAAAAGAGATGCAATCCAGAATCTTTTCATATCTGTTTTGAAGATGCTCTTGTTAAATAATGATACTTTCAAATTCATATCCCATACCTCCTAACTCATAAATAAATACTTCTTCAAGGGAAAGAGGAATAATATCGCATATAAGCGGTTCATAGGCTTCTATAATTCCCCTTGCGTTTTCGCCCTTTACGATTATGTTATAAACACTGCCAAAGCTATCACATTTTAAAACATCAAGCTTTTCATTAAGGTCTTCAGGAAGTCCGTTTTTGAAAGCAACCTGAATTTTATGTATATTCCCCTTAATATCATCAAGTGCTTTTTCAATAACGATTTTGCCCTGATGCATAATGCCAACATAATCACACACATCTTCAAGCTCTCTTAAATTGTGAGAAGATATTAAAACTGTCATATCTCTTGATTCAACCTCAGATAATACAAGCTTCATTGTGCTTCTTCTCATAACAGGATCAAGTCCGTCAACAGGCTCGTCAAGAATCATAACATCAGGCTTTGTGCAAAGACCAAGCCAGAATGCAACCTGTTTCTGCATACCCTTTGAAAGCTTTTTAACTTTTCTCTTTTCGTCTATGTTAAAAATGGCTTTTAATTTTTCATATGTTTCATCATCCCAGTTTTTATAGATGCTTTTATAGAATTTCGCCATTTCCTTTATGCTGTATGAAGGGTAAAAATATAAGTCATCGCTAATATAAATAACTCTCTGCTTCAAATCTTCGCAGTTAACATCTTTAATTCCGCCAATTTCTATTTCGCCCTGATTTTGCTTGTAAATTCCAAGCATTGTTTTAATAAGGGTAGTTTTTCCTGCTCCGTTAGGACCAACGAGACCATACACAGAGCCTTTTTTAATATTTATTGAAATCCCGTCAAGTGCTTTGAAATCATCAAAGCATTTAACAACTTCTTTTGTCTTAATCAATTAAATCTCTCCTTTCCATATCTTTTCTATAATTTCCATAGCGGTTTCTTTACTTTCTCCAAGATAATAAAGTTCCTTAAGGCTTTCTTCAACCTTTGCATAAATAGGTGCTTTATCAACTATTTCTGCAACAGATTTTCGGTCTGCAACAAAATAGCCTTTACCCTTAACTGAATAAATATAGCCTTCGTTTTCAAGCTCTTTATAGGCTTTTAAAATCGTGTTTGGATTAATCGTAAGATATGCTGACATTTCTCTTACAGAAAAAATTCTGTCCTCTGCTTTAAGGGCTTTTGCTAAAATAAGCTCTTTGATTTTTTCTTTAATCTGCTCATACACAGGTCTTGGGTCCCTATAATCAAGCTGAATCATTTTTTCACTTCCTTTCTGTTCTATCTGTTCTATAACAACTATAACAGTTATGCAAGAGGTTGTCAAGAGTTTTTGCAAAAATTTAGCAAAATCTACCTTTAATGTGTTCTTTTTGACAGAAAATTTATTATTTTTTGCAAAAAGTATTGATATTGAAAAGAAATAGTTGTATAATATATTATCATTTATAAAATAAAGAAAGAAGTGAACTAAAATGTTTAAAAGTCAGTATCTTAACGATGTAATGGATAAGGTTATCGCAAGAAACGCTGCAGAACCTGAATTCCATCAGGCAGTTAAAGAAGTTTTAGAATCAATCGAACCTGTTATCGAAGCTCATCCAGAGTATGAAAAAGCAGGTCTTATCGAAAGAATGGTTGAACCGGAAAGAACAATTTCTTTCAGAGTTTCTTGGGTAGATGACAACGGTAAAGTTCAGGTTAACCGTGGCTTCAGAGTACAGTTCAACGGTGCTATCGGACCTTACAAAGGTGGTCTTCGTTTCCACCCATCTGTTTACCTTGGTATCATCAAATTCCTCGGTTTTGAACAGACATTTAAAAACAGCTTAACAGGTCTCCCTATCGGTGGCGGTAAAGGTGGCAGTGACTTTGACCCAAGAGGTAAGAGCGACGGAGAAATTATGAGATTCTGTCAGGCATTTATGACAGAGCTTTACAGACATATCGGTCCTGATGTTGACGTTCCTGCAGGTGATATCGGTGTAGGTGCAAGAGAAATCGGTTACCTTTATGGTCAGTATAAGAGAATCAAAGCTGTTTGGGAAAACGGCGTACTCACAGGTAAAGGTCTTGAATACGGCGGATCTTTAATCAGACCTGAAGCTACAGGTTTTGGTGCTACATACTATGCTAACGAAGTTTTAAAACACGAAGGCGATTCATTCGAAGGTAAAACTGTTGCAGTTTCAGGTTTCGGTAATGTTGCTTGGGGTGTTTGCCAGAAGGTTGCAGAACTTGGTGGTAAAGTTGTTACAATCTCAGGTCCAGACGGTTATGTTTACGATCCAGACGGTGTTACAACAAAAGAAAAATTTGACTATATGTTAGAAATGAGAGCATCAGGCAGAGACAGAGCTCAGGATTATGCTGAAAAATTCGGTTGTCAGTTCTTCGCAGGTAAAAAACCTTGGGAACAGAAGGTTGACATTTGTATGCCATCTGCTACACAGAACGAAATCAATGCTGAAGAAGCAGCTAAAATCGTTGCTAACGGCACAAAATACTATATCGAAGTTGCTAATATGCCAACAACTGCTGAAGGTATTGAAGTTCTTAAAGGTGCAAACACAATTATCGGACCTGCAAAAGCAGTTAATGCCGGTGGTGTTGCAGTTTCTGCTCTTGAAATGGCTCAGAACTCAATGAGATACAGCTGGTCAGAAGAGGAAGTTGACGCTAAACTTAAAGGTATTATGATTAATATCCACAAAGTTTCAGTTGAAGCTGCCGAAGAATACGGTCTTGGTTATGACCTTATTGCAGGTGCTAACATTGCAGGCTTCAAGAAAGTTGCTAATGCTATGATGGCACAGGGCATTATCTAATAAAACAATAACCCACATTATGTGGGTTTTTTTGTTAATGAATAATGAATG
>JAZSLZ010000061.1:0-9986 GCA_045535635.1 Clostridia bacterium | reverse complement strand
AACGGTGCAGGTAAATCCACTACTATGAATATGATAACAGGTTGTCTTTCAATTACATCAGGTGAAATTTTAATCAACGGCTTTGACATTTTCAAAGAGCCTGAAAAGGCAAAAAAATGCATTGGTTATCTTCCTGAAATTCCGCCTCTTTACACAGATATGACTCCTTATGAGTTTTTGATGTTTGTTGCAGGGGCAAAAAGCGTTAAAGCATCAGAGAGAAAAAACGCGGTTAAAAAGGCACTTGAGGATACAGGTCTTACCAATATGAAGGACAGACTTATTAAAAATCTTTCTAAGGGCTACAGACAAAGAGTTGGTATTGCAATGGCGATTGTTTCAAACCCTGAAATTGTTATCCTTGATGAGCCTACCGTTGGTCTTGACCCTATTCAGATTATTGAAATCAGAGACCTTATTAAAAGTCTGGCAAAAGACCATACTGTTATTTTAAGCAGTCATATTCTTTCTGAAATAAAAGCGGTTTGTGATGATGTTATTATTATAAACAAGGGAAAAATCATTGCTTGTGACAGTATTGAAAGCCTTGAAGACACCATCAGGGGAACACTTAAAATAAACATTGAGGTTAAGACAAGCTTTGAAAAAGCAAAAGAAATACTAAACAGCTATAATGCTGAATTTCTTGAAGAAAAAAATGGTTTTGTGAAGCTTCTTGTTCTTGCAGAGGGCGAAGAGAAAAAGGTTATGGAAGATATTTTCTTTTCTTTTGCAAAAGAAAATATGCCTATTGTAAGTATGTTCAGAGAAAAAGCAGACCTTGAGAGCATATTTGTTGAAATCACAGAAAAGGAGGAAGAAAAATGATTGCAATATTAAAAAGAGAAATAAAATCATATTTCTGCTCCGTAACAGGCTATATGTTTTGTGCATTTATGCTCCTTTTTGCAGGAATTTATACTGTTGCAGTAAATATAAATTCAGCTTATGCGAATTTTGAATATGCACTTTCAAATATGAGCTTTATATTTATTATAATCATTCCTGTTTTAACAATGAAGGTTATTTCAGAAGAAAGAAAGCAGAAAACAGACACACTTTTGTATTCTCTGCCATTATCTTTAACAAAAATTGTACTTGCTAAATATTTTGCAATGCTTTTTGTGCTTTTTATTCCTGTAGCGGTTATGGGATTATATCCTTTAGTTCTTTCATTATTCGGCACAGTAAATTTCTTAAGTGCATACAGTTCACTTTTGGGATTTTTCTTACTTGGTGCGGCACTTATTTCAATGGGACTTTTTGCATCATCAGTAACAGAAAATCAGGCTCTTGCGGCAGGTCTTGCATTTTTAATTGTTCTTGTTAACTATTTCATAACAAGCTTTGCATACTACCTTTCAGGTACTGCAACTGCATCATTAATTGCACTTTTGATTACAGTTCTTGCCATTGGAATTTTAGTTTATGTTTTAACAAAGGATTACACCCTTGCAGGTGGTGTGACTATTTTAGGTGGAGCAGTTTTAGCATTTATTTTCTTCACCTTTCCTGAAAAGCTTGAAGGCCTTTTCCCTGCAATTATTGAAAAACTTTCACTTTTTGAAAGATTTACAATTTTCACAGAGGGCATACTTGATTTAGCCTCTGTTGTATATCTTATTTTAGTTTCTGTAATCTTTGTATTTATTACAGTTCAGGCAATGGAAAAAAGGAGGTGGAGCTGATGAAAAAGACAGTAAAATCAGGTTCATACAGTATTATGGCATCAGCTATCCTTATTGCAATCGCAGTTATTATTGTTGCAATTATGGAGCTTCTTCCTGCGAAATTTACAACCTTTGATACCACAAAAACAGGTATGTTCACACTTTCAAAGCAGAGTGTTGATTTAATTAATTCTCTTGAGGGAGTGGTTGAGCTTAATCTTATTGCAACACCAGGCGGTGAAGATGAGTACATCACAAAGCTTCTTGATTGTTATAAGGCGGTGTCAGATAAGGTTAAGGTTAAAACAGTTGACCCTGTTTTATATCCCGGCTTTGCATCACAGTACACAAACGAGCAGGTTACATCAAACAGTATTGTGGTTCTTTATAACGGACAGAGCAGATATATAAGCTTGGATAAAATCTATACTGTTGATTATACAAACGGCGCAACTGTCTTTAACGGTGAGGGCGAGATTACAGGTGCGATTTCTCTGCTTTCATCAAATTCAGAGTGTGTTGTTTACAATCTTAAAGGTCACGGCGAATCAATTCTTGAACCAAACCTTTCAGAGCAGATAAAAAATCAGGGTTATACAATTAAAGACCTTAATTTAAACACTGTTGAAGAAGTTCCTGAAGATGCTGCTGTTCTTCTTATTTTCAGTCCCGGCAAGGATTTAACAAACGAAGAACTGGCAAAAATATTAGACTTTGTTCAGAAAGAAGGAGATATTTTCCTTGTTACTGACTATATCAAAAAAGAACTTCCAAACTTTGATACTTTAACAAACATTTTCGGACTTAAACAGTCAACAGGGGTTATTTTTGAGGGTGACTCTAATTACTGCTTAAGCAATTACAGACATTATGTACTTCCGCAGATTATGGAGCACGAAATTACAATTCCTCTGCTTATAGAAGGGTATGACCTTGTTATGCCAATAACACAGGGCATTATGCAGAAAAAGGAACTTTCAGAGGGAATTCAGGTTAACGAGGTTCTTTCAACAACTGCAAAAGCATATCAGAAAGAAGACCTTGAAAATATGAAAACCCTTGAAAAAGAGGATGGCGACAAAGATGGTCCGTTCTCAATTGCGGCAACCTCTGAAATTGCAGGTGCTTCACTTGTGTGGGTAACCTCATCATTCCCATTTAATTCAGAATACAACGAAATGTCTTCAGGTGCAAACAACAATTTCTTTATTAACTGTCTTTCATGGTCGGCTGATAACGAAACAGGCATTAATCTGCTTCCAAAAAGACTTACAGGCGATAAGCTTAAAATTCCATCAAGCGTTACAACTGTGCTTGTAATCAGCTTTATCGGTGTTGTTCCTGTAATATTTATTCTTATGGGTGTTTTGATTCTTATAAGGAGAAGAAAGAAATAATGAAAAAATCAGTTAAAATAATATTGCTTATTGTTGTTGTGGCTTTGCTTGGCGGTGCTTTGTATTTCTTAAATGCAGACACAAAAGCAAATAAAAATATGGTTGTTTTGCAAATACCTGAAGAAACCGTTACAGAAATAAGCTTCAAGACAATTTATGCAAAAAGAGAAGCGGTTGTCGTTAAAGATGAAGAGTCAGGCTTGTGGAAATGTGAGGATGTTTTAGTAAAAGATGTTTTTATAAATGACATTTTCAACTCAATTTCTCCTTTAAGAGCAAAGGCAGAAATAAAAAATCCTGAAGATTTAAGCCAGTACGGACTTGATAATCCCAATGTTGTTGTTAAAATTAAAACCACAAATGGGGACTATGAAATTTTAATTGGTGGCTATAACGCAGTTGATAAAGCTTATTACTATATGGTTTCAGGCAACCACAATGTTTTTGTGACAGAAGAAGGAAGTAAACTCAACTATGCATTTGATTATGATACTGAAGTATTTATACAAGGTCAAAAGAGATAAGAAAAAGCTCACATTTGTGAGCTTTTTCTTATTTTAACATCTCAATTAACTTATAAAGTACAGGTTCGAATTTCGCGCCATACCAGTGATTTTCTTCTTCGGCAGTTGCTTTTATACATTCAACGCAGTAGTCTGCGGCAATCTTTGCTGATTCATAAGGAGTTTTACCTCTTGTTAATGCTCCTGCAAATGCAGATGCATAAATATCGCCTGTGCCGTGACAGCTGTTTGGGAGAAGCTCATGCTCATAGTAAGAATATGAATTTTCTTCTGCAACTGTTATTCCTGTTTTGCCTTTTTCATAAGAAACACCTATGAAAATAATGTTTTTGCAACCAAGTGCTTTTAATTTTTCAATGATTGAGTCTATGTACTCTTTGTCATATTCTGTCTTATACTCTGTCCCTGTTAAAAAACAAGCTTCTGTTAAATTTGGAAGCACATAGTCTGCTTCTGCACAAAGGCTTTTCATTTCTTCAACGAAAGCCATATCAAAGCCGGGATATAAATTTCCGTTGTCTGCCATTGCAGGATCTACGATTTTTAAGCAACCATCTTTTCCATTTGCTTTAAAAATATTTTTTACATATTCAATCTGCTTTGCACTTCCAAGGTATCCTGTGTAAATTGCATCAAACTTTAAGTTTTCTTTTTCCCAGTGCTTTGAAATGCTTGGCATATCTTCTGTTAAGTCTGTAAATGTGTAGCCTGAAAAACCTGCAGTATGAGTTGAAAGTACTGCAGAAGGAAGAACTGCGGTTTCAATTCCACAAGCAGAAATAACAGGAAGTGCAACTGTTAAAGAGCACTGACCTACGCAGGAAATGTCCTGAATTGTTAAAAGTCTTTTATACATAATATATTCCTCCAATATTTATATCTTTACAATTGATATATTATGTATTATAATACAATCTGATAATAAGTAAATAATCAAAACAGGAGAATTTTATATAACCAGATGAAAAAATATTTGGAAGTTTATCAGGGAATTAAAAACAAAATAGTTTCAGGCGAATACAAAACAGGGGAAAAGCTTCCCTCAAAAAGAATTACTGCCGATAAAACAGGAACAAGTGTTATAACCGTGGAAAAGGCATATAATATGCTTTGCGAAGAGGGGTATATTGAAGCAAAAGAAAGGAGCGGATACTTTGTTTCTGTTGCAGACCTGCCTTATTCAGGGAAAAAAGAAGTATTTAAATTTGAAAGCCTTAAAGAAGAAGAGGAAACTGTTGAAGATTTTGAATATTCTCTGTGGTTTAAAACTGTAAGAAAGGTTATTTCCGAAAAAGGGAACAAGCTTTTTATAAAGTCGCCCAATATGGGATGTGCAGTATTAAGAAATGCCCTTTCAATGTATCTTTTAAGATACAGAGGAATGAAAGCGGAGCCGTCAAGAATTATAATAGGCTCAGGTGCGGAACAGCTTTATGAAACAGTTGTTAAATTACTTGGAAGAGATAAAACTTTTGGCATAGAAAATCCATCATACGAGCAGATTGAAGCAGTTTATTTAAGCGAAGGCGTAAAAATAAAAAAGCTTGAAATGGGCAGTGAGGGTATAAAAAGTCAGTATTTAACAGAAGATATTGATGCACTTCATGTTACACCATTTAAAAGCTATCCCACAGGTGTTACCACATCTGCAAAAAAGAGATATGAATATTTAAAGTGGGCAGGGGAAGAAAAATATATTATAGAAGACGATTTTAAAAGCGAATTTTTTATACCGGGACAACCTATAGAGCCTCTGTATTCTATGGACAACAACTCAAGGGTTATTTACATAAACACGTTCTCAAAAAGTCTTTCACCCTCTATGCGAATGGGTTATATGATTTTACCGCCGCAGTTATTGGAAAAATATGAGCAGACAGTAGGCAGATTTTCCTGCACCGTACCTGTACTTGACCAGCACATTCTTGCAGAGTTTATCTCAAGCGGTAATTTTGAAAGACATTTAAACAAAATGAGAAGAAAACTCCATTGACAGAGAGTATTCTGAAGTTTATACTTAATATGAAAGGAAGATTAATATGAAAATATATAATTCTGTGGCGGAGCTTATTGGAAGAACACCGCTTATAAGACTTAAAAAAATAGAAGAACATTTTAACCTTGATGCAAAAATAATTGCAAAGGTTGAGGGTTTTAATCCTGCAGGTTCTGTTAAAGACAGAGTTGCAAAAGCAATGTTTGAAGATGCAGAAAAACAAGGACTTATAAACTCTGGTACAACAATAATTGAGCCAACAAGCGGAAATACAGGCATTGGTCTTGCATCAGTTGCCGCATCAAAGGGAATTAAGGCAATAATTGTTATGCCTGAAAATATGTCAGAGGAAAGAAAGCTTCTTATGAAAGCCTACGGTGCAGAGCTTGTTTTAACAGACGCAAAGCTTGGTATGGCAGGTGCAATTGAAAAGGCAGAAACTCTCTCAAAGGAAATACCAAACAGTTTTGTTGCAGGTCAGTTCGTAAACCCTGCAAATCCAATGGCACATTTTGCGTCAACAGGTCCTGAAATTTTTGAAGATACTGACGGCGAATTTGATATTTTCGTTGCAGGTATAGGCACAGGCGGAACTATTACAGGAACAGGCAAATATTTAAAATCAAAAAAAGATATAAAAGTAGTTGGTGTTGAGCCTCTTTCATCTCCATTTTTAACAGAAGGAAAGAAAGGTGCGCACGAAATTCAGGGAATAGGTGCAGGTTTTAAGCCTGAGGTACTTGACCTTGATGTGGTTGATGAAATAATAAAGATTTCAAACGATGATGCCATTGAAACAGGTGCTCTTATGGGAAAATGTGAGGGAATTTTAGTTGGAATTTCTTCAGGTGCGGCACTTTTTGGTGCCATCCAACTTGCAAAAAGAGAAGAAAACAAGGGAAAAACAATTGTAGTGCTTCTTCCTGATTCTGGTGAAAGGTATCTTTCAACAAGGATGTATAAATAATAAAAGACCATTGTGTTTGTCACAATGGTCTTTTATTATTTCAGGAATGACAAAAATACAAGTAAAACACCAAGAGCGATTCTGTACCAACCAAATGGTTTGAAGTCGTATTTTTTAACGAAGCCCATTAAGAATTTAATGGCGAAAATCGAAACAACAAATGATGTTATTATGCCAACGATTAAGACTGTGATTTCGTTTGAAGTCATAAGAGCTTCTGCATTTAAGATGTACTTTAAGATTTTAAGAGCACTTGCACCGAACATAACAGGAATTGCAAGGAAGAATGAATATTCTGCCGCAACCTCTCTTGAGGTTCCCATAAGCATTGCACCAAGAATTGTTGAGCCTGAACGAGATGTGCCGGGAATAAGTGAAAGAGTCTGGAAGCAACCAATCGCAAAGGCTTTTTTATAGGTTAAGTGCTTGAAGTTTTTAGTTGAAAAAGTTTTGTTCTTATTGAGATTTTCAACAATTATAAATAAAATACCATAAATAATAAGGGTTGTTGCAACTGTGATTGTGTTATAAAGATGAGCGTCCATCCAGTCATCAAGCAAAAGGCCTAAAATTGCCGCAGGAAGCACACCAACAATAACCTTGCCCCAGATGTTCCAGGTTTCCTTTTTCTGTGTTTTGCTCTTTTTAAAAGAAAACGGATTTAATTTGTTGAAATATAAAAATATTACTGCAAGAATTGCACCAAGCTGAATTACAACCAAAAACATTTTCCAGAATTCTTCTGAAACATTAAGCTTTAAAATGTCCTCGGCAATAATCATATGCCCTGTACTGCTTATGGGCAACCACTCTGTTATGCCCTCAATAATACCAAGAATAATCGTTTTTAAAATTTCCATAACATACCTCACTCATTTAAGTATATACACAGTATAGCAAAAAAAATTACCTTTGTAAACAAGCACAATTAAAAATATACAAGTTTTTTGTGCAAAATGACGAAAAAAATATAAAGGAAATAAGCTATATGCACAGAAATCTTACTTTATACGGATTATTTCTGTATAAGATAGGAGGATGAATTACAATGAATGACTATGGAACAAAAAACATCAGAAACCTTTGTGTGCTTGGACACAGCGGATCAGGAAAGACTTCTTTAACAGAAGCTATGCTTTATATTGGCCAGGGTTCTGACAGATTAGGTAAAGTTGCTGACGGAAATACTGTTTCCGATTATGATAACGAAGAAATTAAAAGAGGTATTTCAATCTATACAACAGTTGAACCTGTTGAATGGAAAAATAATAAAATCAATGTTTTGGACACACCTGGATTTTTTGACTTTGAAGGTCAGGTAAAAGAAGCAGTGCGTGTTTCAGGCAGTGCTATTATCACAGTTTCTGCAAAATCAGGCGTTAAAGTCGGAACAGAACTTGCGTGGAAATATGCAGAAGAAAGAAAAATCCCTAAAATCCTTTTTGTTACAAAAATGGATGATGACAAGGCAGACTGGAAGAAAGCTCTCGATAGCTTAAGACAGGCTTTCGGTTCTTCTATCGCACCATTTTATGTACCTATGATTGAAAACGAAAAATTCGTTGGTTACATAAATGTTATTAAGATGGAAGCAAGAAAGTTCGTGGACGGAAAAATTGAAGATATTCCTGTTCCTGACGATATGCTTGATGTTGCTCTCCCTGCAAGACAGATGATACTTGAATCTATCGCAGAAACAAGCGAAGAGTTAATGGAAAAATTCTTTGCAGGTGAAGAATTCACAGAAGAAGAAATTCAGGTTGCATTAAAAGCAGGTATTGCAAGTCTTGATATTACTCCTGTACTTTGCGGTTCTGCATTTGTTACACAGAGTATAAGAAAGCTTTTAGACGCTGTTAATGATTATCTCCCTGCTCCAAATGAAACTGCTATTGAGTTTGCTAAATACGCAGATAACGAGGACGACCTTGTTGAAGTTCATTACAGAGAAGAAAGACCACTTAGTGCTCTTGTTTTCAAAACAATCGCTGATCCATTCGTTGGAAAGCTTTCATTTGTTAAGGTATATTCAGGCGTTCTTAAAAATGATATGGCGGTTTACAATTCAAGAACAGGCACAACTGAAAAAATCAGTAAGCTCTATTATATGAAAGGTAAAAAACAGACTGAAACTGCAAAGGTTGTTGCAGGTGACATTTGTGCAATACCAAAACTTACAGATACCAAAACAGGTGATACACTTTGCGATCCTGTAAGAAAAATTATTATCGATCCTATCGAATACCCACAACCTTGTCTTACAATGGCTATTATGCCTAAAGAAAAAGGCGATGAAGAAAAAATCAGTCAGGGTATTGCTAAAATAAGAGAAGAAGACAAAACTATCAGATTTGAAACAAATAACGAAACAAAAGAAACCTTAATCAGCGGTATGGGTGATACTCACCTTGATGTTATCGTTAGTAAGCTTCTTGAAAAATTCAAGGTTGCAGTTACATTAAAAGCACCTAAAATTGCATACAGAGAAGCAATTAAAAAGAAAGTTGAAGTTGAAGGTAAACATAAAAAACAGTCAGGCGGACACGGTCAGTACGGTCATGTTAAGATTGCATTTGAGCCTGTAGAAACTTCAGAGCTTATCTTTGAAGAAAAAATCTTCGGCGGAAGCGTTCCTAAAAACTACTTCCCTGCAGTTGAAAAAGGTCTTAAAGAATCTTGCCTTAAAGGTGTTCTTGCAGGTTTCCCTGTAGTTAACCTTAAAGCTACACTTTTAGATGGCTCATACCATCCTGTAGATTCTTCTGAAATGGCATTCAAGATGGCAGCAAACCTTGCATTTAAAGCAGGTCTCCCACAGGCAAGTCCTATTCTTTTAGAACCTGTTAACACTGTTGAGGTAACAATCCCTGATTTCTATATGGGCGATGTTATCGGTGATGTAAATAAGAGAAGAGGCAGAATTATGGGTATGCTTCCTCTTGGTGATGGTATGCAGAAAGTATTGGCAGAAGTTCCTGCAGCTGAAATGGCAGGTTATGCAACAGACCTTCGTTCAATGACTCAGGCAAGAGGCAGATTCACACAGGAATTCGTAAGATACGAAGAAGCTCCACAGAATGTTGTTGATGCAGTAATCAAAGAATACGGCTCACAGATTGAGGAGTAATATAAAACAAAAATCCTATCGAAAGATAGGATTTTTGTTTTGTGAATTTTAATGAAGTCGTGTGAAACAGATTTCATCCACGAAGTGGATTTAGTTGCACCAATTAAGAATCACAAAAAGGTGGTAACGACAGCAAATCGTTGTGAAGGCGTTTACAACTGAACAGATTTGCCGAGTGTGGCTTCAAGTCCCTCTTAAAAATAACCAGAAAAAAACACACATCAAAAGATGTGTGCTTTTTTCTGGTGCGGAAGGCGGGACATATCCGCTTCGCGTCTATCCTGCTCGACGACCGAAAAGCAGAG
>JAZSLZ010000130.1:0-3853 GCA_045535635.1 Clostridia bacterium | reverse complement strand
AAACGCCGAAGACAGCAGATTATCTGCATTATTGATTGAGTTAAAAGCTCAAATTTTATAAGTTGGTTACTTTATAACCAAAAAAGATGATTTTTACTTCTACTTGTGAAACGGTCAATAAGAGTACGCGTAAGACTCTCGCAACCTATCCGAAAGCCTTAACATAAGGACTATTTCAGGACAAGTAGAAAGCTTGTCCTTTTTTATTTCTATCCCGGAGGTATAAAATGAATAAAATTATAGAACTTAAAAATATTTCAAAAGAATATGACGGTGAAACTGTTCTTGATAATGTTAGTCTTGATATTTACGATAAACAGTTTATCACTCTTTTAGGTCCTTCGGGATGTGGAAAAACAACAACATTAAGAATGATAGGCGGATTTACTCAGCCTGACAGCGGTGAGTTGTTTTTCGAAGGCAAAAAAATGAATGAAGTTCCGTCTTATGAAAGATATGTAAACACAGTTTTTCAAAAGTACGCTTTATTTCCACATCTTAATGTTTATGAAAACATTGCATTTTCTTTAAGACTCCAGAAAGTTCCAAATAAAGAAATTGCAAAAAAAGTTAAGGAGATGCTTGAACTTGTTGCCCTCAAAGGCTTTGAAAGAAAAAATGTAAATCTTCTTTCAGGCGGTCAGCAACAGAGAGTTGCAATTGCAAGAGCTTTAATTGCAAACCCTAAAGTTCTTCTTCTTGACGAGCCTCTTGGTGCTCTCGACTTAAAGCTCAGAAAAGATATGCAGAACGAGCTTAAAAAAATCCAGAAGCAGACAGGAATTACTTTCATATATGTAACTCACGATCAGGAGGAGGCTCTTTCAATGTCTGATGTGGTTGTGGTTATGGCAGACGGAAAAATTCAGCAGATTGGCACACCAACAGATATTTATAATGAGCCTGAAAATGCCTTTGTTGCAGACTTTATCGGCGAAAGTAATATTGTTGACGGTGTTATGCTTGAGGATTTCAAAGTTAAATTTTCAGGACATACTTTTGACTGTGTGGACAAAGGATTTGACAAAAACGAAGCAGTTGATGTTGTTGTAAGACCTGAAGATGTTGATGTTGTTGATGTTGAAAAGGGTATGCTTACAGGTGTTGTTACATCGGTTACGTTTAAAGGCGTTCACTGGGAAATTATCGTGGACATCGGTGGCTTTAAATGGATGATACAAACAACAGACTTTGTTGCAGAAAATGAAAAAATCGGCCTCTTTATTGAGCCTGATGCAATCCATATTATGAAGAAATCTGAATATTCAGGTCAGTTTGGTGACTATTCAACATTCAGTGATGAAATAGAAGAACTTTCAATTGTTGATGATGAGGAATAAGAATGAGAAATTTGTTTAAATCAGGTAAGGGAGTAGCCGCACCTCATATTGTGTGGTCTGTTCTCTTTATAATACTTCCTCTTATTTTCGTTGTGTATTTTGCTTTTACAGACGGAGAGGGAAGCTTTACATTTGATAATATTTTAGCACTTTCTGAACATGCAGAAACCTTTGCACTTTCTGTGAGTCTTTCAATTATTGCAACATTTTTCTGCTTTATTATCGGCTATCCTTTAGCATACATAATCGCAAGAGCTGATGAAAAGAAACAGAAAATCTTTATTATGCTTTTAATGCTTCCAATGTGGACAAATCTTCTTATAAGAACATATTCTATGATGGCTATTATGGACGATGGCGGAATGATTAACACATTTTTAAGAAGCCTTGACCTTAATACATTTCGTATGATAGGAACAAAGGGTGCGGTTATTTTTGGTATGGCTTATGACTTTTTCCCTTATATGGTTATGCCTATTTACACAGTTATTTCTAAAATAGACACAAGTCTCATAGAAGCTGCATCAGACCTTGGTTGCAGTCCTTTAAAGACTATGACAAAAGTGGTTTTACCGCTTTCGGCATCGGGTATTGTTTCAGGAATTACTATGGTTTTCGTGCCTTGTATAAGTACCTTCTATATTTCACAAAAGCTTGGTGGCGGAACATTTGAGCTTCTTGGTGATACCATTGAAAGACAGTTCCAGAATGTTTCAACCTACAATGTAGGTGCGGCAATTTCTCTTGTTATGATGATTCTTGTTCTTTTATCACTTTTTGTAATGAACAAGTTTTCAGGTGAAGAAGGTACAAAAGTCTGAATAAAATTACACATCTTGCACTGTTTTACTCATTTGTGTACACAAAGTACACGACAGTCGTAAATCAGCACAATCTGTGCAATTTTCTTTCAGCTTTGTTTGCGAAAGGAGTTAATGGTTGTAATAATGAAAACACTTTCTAAAGTTTATACATTTTTAGTTTTTACGATTTTGTATATTCCAATTATTGTTCTTGTGCTTTTCTCATTTAACAGTACAGGAAATACAGGCTCTTTTTCAGGACCTTCTCTTTATTGGTACAGAGAGCTTTTTTCAAGTCCTGACACCTTTAATGCACTTAAAAATACACTTATTCTTGCCATTTCAACTGCAGTTATCTCAACCATAATCGGTACAGCGGCGGTTGTGGGAATTGAAAAGATGAAAAGCAAGGCGGTTAAAGGCTCAATTTTATCTGTAACAAATATTCCTATGATGAATCCTGAAATCGTAACAGGTATTTCTATGATGCTTTTGTTTGTTTTTGTTGGTGGAATTATAGGGGCGGAAGAAAAACTTGGGTTTAACACTATTTTAATTGCACATGTTACTTTCTGTTTACCTTATGTTATTTTGTCAGTAAGACCGAGAGCCTTAAGCTATAACAGGTCACTTACTGAAGCAGCTATGGACCTTGGATGCACACCTGTTCAGGCATTTTTCAAAGTGGAGCTTCCAAACATTATGCCGGGAATTGTTTCAGGCTTTATTATGGCTTTTACTTTGTCTCTTGATGACTTTGTTATCAGCTATTTCACAACAGGTAACGATTTTCAGACATTACCTCTTCTTATTTACTCAATGACTAAAAAAGAGGTTAAGCCTGATATTTATGCACTTTCTGCACTTATGATTGGGGCAGTTCTTATTCTGCTTATCTTATCAAATATTGCAGACTCAAAAGGAAAGAAACAGGAGGCAGGTAAATGAAAAAAATAATTGCACTTGTTTTTTCCGTTATTATTCTTGCAGGTCTTTTTACAGGCTGTGGAAAGAACGACGAGGTATTAACACTTAATGTTTATAACTGGGGCGAATACATTTCTGACGGTTCGGAAGGCTCACTTGATGTAAATAAAGAGTTTGAAAAGTATTATTACAGTTCATTCGGACAAAAGGTCAAGGTTAACTACACCACTTACGCAAGTAATGAAGATATGTATAATAAGCTTTCAAGCGGTGCGGCAAGTTATGATGTTATTATTCCATCTGACTATATGATTGCAAGAATGATTAAAGAGGATATGCTTTTAAAGCTTGATTTTGAAAACATTCCAAACTTCAAATATATAGATGAACAGTACAAAAATGCATACTATGATCCAACATCAGAATACAGCGTTCCATATTTTTGCGGATATGTAGGAATTATATATAATACAACTATGGTTGACGGAGAAGTAACTGACTGGGATTGTATGTGGGACGAAAAAAACAAAGGAAAAATTCTCCAGTTCAACAATCCAAGAGATGCTTTCGGAACAGCTCTTTACTATAAAGGCTACGATGTGAACAGTTACAATAAATCTCAGTGGGATGAAGCAAAAGAACTTCTTAAACAACAGAAGCCTTATGTACAGAGCTATGTTATGGACGAGATTTTCAATAAGATGAAAAACGGTTCTGCGGCAATTGCGCCTTATTATGTTGGCGATTTTCTGACAATGTAAAGTCGGAGGGCCAAGCGGTCTA
>JAZSLZ010000013.1:0-15923 GCA_045535635.1 Clostridia bacterium | reverse complement strand
TATTGTATTTAACCTCAATAACATCAAATCTGCACAGTGTATCTTCTTTTTGTTTTGCAAGATAATATTTTGCAACAGATAAAATTTTTTTCTGTTTATGAAAGTTTACTGCTTCTTTTGGTTCTCCATATTTTTCTGAACTTCTTGTTTTAACTTCAACAAAGCAAGTATATTTATCTTTCTTTGCTATTATATCTATTTCCCCAAATTTAGTTTTAAAATTAGTTTCAAGGATTTTGTAGCCGTTCTTTTTCAAAAATTTTACAGCTTCTTTTTCCCCCATATCTCCAACCGTCGTACTTTTAAAAAGGAACATTATTTTTCTCCTAAATTTTTAAGGAATGTTTTTCTGTGAACTTCAGAAATTCCATACTCCTTTAATTTTTCATAATGAAGCTTTGTTCCATATCCTTTGTGCTTTTCAAAATTATATTCGGGATACTTTTCTGCAAGATTTACCATAAATCTGTCTCTAGTTACTTTGGCAACAATTGAGGCTGCGGCAATACAATTACAGTTTAAATCTCCCTTTATAACCGTTTTATGCGGAATTTCAACACCCTCAATAGCATTTCCGTCAATAAGCACAAAATCAGGTTTAACACTTAACGAATCAATTGCTTCATTCATTGCCTTAAATGTTGCATTTCTTATATTAATATCATCAATGACTTTTTCATCAACAAAAGAAATACTGTATGCAACAGCTTCCTGAATAATTTTATCAATCAGCTTTTCCCTTTTAGCTTCTGATATTTTTTTTGAATCTGTTACACCTTCAATAATCTGACCTTTTCTAAGTACCACTGCAGCAGAAACAACAGGTCCTGCAAGCGGGCCTCTACCCACTTCATCAACACCTGCAATCAATTCATAACCTTGCTCCCAAAGTTCCTGTTCTATTTCGTACATAATTCACTCCTCCGGAAATTCTAAAGAAAGTTTTCCTAAATTACAACTTCTGAAATCGTCCATAATAAGTTTAGCAGCTCTAGTGTAATCAATATCACCACCGCTAATAACGCAACCTCGTTTTTTACCAATATCAAACATAATATCTACATTTTCTTTATCAAGGTCGGTTATCTTATATCTTTCTTTAAGATTATCAGGATATTGATTTTTCATAAATTCTATGAAATATAAAGCAAGTTCTTCAATGTCTATAATTTCATCTTTAATTGCACCTGAAAACGCAAGTTTTTGACCAATCACTTCATCATCAAATTTAGGCCACAAAATGCCAGGTGTGTCTAAAAGCATAGTACCGCTTTTTAATGTAATCCACTGTTTTCCCTTTGTAACACCAGGTCTGTCACCTGTTTTTGTCCCTGCTCTTCCTGAAAGCTTATTAATAAGTGATGATTTACCGACATTTGGTATTCCAACAATCATTGCTCTTATGCTTTCCCCAACAATTCCTTTTGCAGCTTTTGCTTTTACCTTGTCATCAAGAATATCTTTTGTAAGAGAATTAAGCTTATTGATGCCTGTACCATTAATTGCAGAAACTAAAACCGCAGTTATGCCTTTTGATTTATAATATTCAATCCACTTATTGTTAGCTTCTTCATCTGCCATATCACATTTATTTAAAATAAGAATTCTTGGTTTGTTTTGTGCCAATGCATCAATTTCGGGATTTCTCCCTGACTCAGGAACACGGGCATCTGTAAGCTCATAAATTATATCAACAAGCTTTAAATCATCAGCTATTTGTTTTCTTGTCTTTGCCATGTGTCCCGGAAACCATTGAATGTTCATCTTATTCCTCCTTTATTAAATAACCCCATATTCAGAATATGGGGTTAAAATTAATATGTCTTTATTTCTGAGAATGGGAAAAATCTAAGTATTGTTTTACCAAGAATGTCTTCCCTTTTTACCATTCCAACGTCGGAAAATCTACTGTCACGGCTATCATTTCTGTTATCACCTAATACAAATACACAACCCTCATCAACGGTTACAGGAAAGTTAACATCACCAGAACGCATAGTTGGTTCTTTAATGTAATTTTCTTCAAGCTCAACACCGTCAACAAAAACTTTATGTGTAACAAAATCTATATCAACTGTCTGACCTTCAACAGCAATTATTCTTTTAATATATGGAAGTTTTCCCTCCTGATGAAGAACAATAATATCACCATTATCAGGTTTATAACCAAGTCTCCAAACAATAAGTCTGTCATTATGCTGAAGAGTTGGCTGCATAGAAGCACCGTCAACTTTAACTACTGTAAAAATAAATTGTCTTATAATAAGAGCAATAACAATAGCAATAACAATGGAGAAAACCCACTCAAGAAGCTCTCTTCCAAAGCTTTTCTTTGCTGCTTCTTCAACAATTTTTTCAGTTTCAGGTATAATATCTTTATTATCCATTTAGTTCAGACCTTTCTAAATACTTAATTAAGATAAAAGATATACCGAACATATGCATGTTCGGTATCCTTTTTTCCTTAAAGTTAGATTCTTTCTTTAACTTTAGCTGCTTTACCAACTCTGTCTCTGAGGTAATAAAGTTTAGCTCTTCTAACCTTACCTTTTCTCACGATTTCAATTTTGCTGATATTAGGAGAATTTACAGGGAACACTCTTTCTACTCCAACACCGTATGAAAGTCTTCTTACAGTGATTGTTTCTGAGATACCGCCATGTTTCTTTGCAATAATTGTACCTTCATAAACCTGGATTCTTTCCCTAGTTCCTTCCTTAACTTTTACGTGAACTTTAATTGTGTCACCTACAATTAATTTAGGTAAATCAGTTCTAATCTGACTCTGAGTAATTGAATCAATAACGTTCATTGAATTTCCTCCTCCCTTAGCAGGCGTTCATAAAAGTTTGGCATGCTCCAGCGGACCGCCCTTGTTAACTGTCATATTTTAGCACACATTTTTGAAAAAATCAAGTCTTTTTTTAAAAAATTTAAATTATTCTTCAGAAACCGGACCATGGCCGTGAGTTTTCCAGTCAAACCAGTTTTCTTTATCAAGATATACTTCAACATTATTCATATACATACCGTCAACATGTTCAATAATAGCCGTTGATTCAATACAACCGATTTTAATATTTTCAAGATGTATATTTTCAAGTGGATAATCCTGAAAACCTATAACTCTTAAACCGTGCCAACAAAGACCAACTTCAATGTTATTGTAATAAATATTTCGAACTTTTGGCATATCAACAAACTCGAATTCACCTTTAACAAAGGTTTTTGCATTCACGCCAACGCTTCCCATGCTTGTATTTGCCTTAACATTTTCTATATCAATATTTTCAACTATATTTCCTCTTCCAGGTGCAGTTTTAACAATAACAACATTATTAGTTTTATCGCTTATAATATCGTGTATGTAAACATTTCTGATACCACCTGATGTTTCACTGCCGATGGCAACTGCGCCTCCTGACCTGTGAAATTCACAGTTTCTTACAAGAACATTTTCTGTTGGCCAGTCTACTTCAAGACCATCTTTATCTCTGCCTGACTTAATAACAACACCGTCATCAGATGAACAGTCAACTCTTACACCTTCAACAAGTACATTTTTGCAACTGTCAATATCTACTGAATCTGTGTTGTGGCTTCCCTTTGGAGACATAAAAGATATATTTCTGATTATAATATTTTCACTAAACACAGGTGCAACACACCAGAATGGTGAATTTATAAATCTTACGCCTTCAATCAATAAATTTTTACAGTACATTAGATGAAGGAAATAAGGTCTCATACCACTTTCAATAGTATCAAAAACTCTTTCTTCAACAGGAACGCCATCAGCTGCCATTTTAAGTAAATCAATTGATGCCGCACCTGAAGCTCTTGCACCATTGCGGTTTTTCTGTTCGTCTCTCTCCCACCAAACCTTACCGTTGCCATTAAATATACCCTCACCGGTGATTGCAACATTTTCAAGATTTGTTCCATATATAAGAGGTCTTAAACTATAACATCTTATTCCTTCAATTCTTGTAAACACTACAGGTAAAAAATCTTCAATTTTATCAGTGAAATTAATTCTTGCACCTTTTTCCATATGTAAATTTACATTACTTTGCATAGTAATAGGTGTAGAATAATATGTACCGGCAGGTACAATTACTTTACCGCCACCATTTTCAGATACATAACAAATTGCCTTATTAACTGCATCAGCAATATCAGTTTTATTGTCTGCAACAGCACCATAGTCAGTAATGCTGACTGTCAAGTCGTTAAACTTAGGTTCTGTAGGTAATTCAAATTCTTTAAAAAACATAATTCTCCTCCGTTATTCCTCACAAACTACATCGTGACCAAGTGTTTTCCAGTCAAACCATTCTTCTTTATTTAATTTCACATTAACATTTTTAAGATGTATTCCGTCGACAAAATCAATTACAGTTGTACTTTCAATACATTCAACATTAATATTTTCAAGATAAACATTTTCAATCATTGATTCTTTGAATCCGCGTACTCTTAAGCCATGCCAACAAAGACCTGCATCAACATTTTTAATAGAAATATTTCTTACCTTAGGCATATTCTGCATAGCGTCATCATCTTTTACATAATATCTCATACTGCAGCTTATTCCCTGAATACCTTTGTTGTTAGTTACATTTTCAATATCAATGTTTTCTACAACATTTCCTCTTCCAGGAGCTGTTTTTATGCTTATAGCTGCATTGGAATTCATACATTCACAATCGTGCATATAAACATTTCTTATTCCTCCTGAAGTTTCAGAACCAATTACACAACCGGTTCCGCAGTTATGGAATTTACAGTTTCTTACAAGTATATTTTCCGTAGGCCAGTTAACTTCAAGACCATCTCTGTCTCTTCCTGACTTAATTACAACACAGTCATCTGAAGAAGATTCAACATTGATACCTTCAATAAGACAATTTTTACAACTGTCAATATCTACAGAATCAGTATTGTGAGATTTTTTTGTAGTTTTAAAACTAACATTTCTTATGATTATATTTTCGCTGAATGTAGGTGCAACACACCAAAATGGCGAATTGATAAACTTAACACCTTCAATAAGAATATTTTTAGAATATAATATCTGCAGAAAATATGGTCTTAATCCGCCTTCTTTTTTAGCAAAATTTCTCTCCTCAACAGGTACGCCTTCTTTCGCCATTGTAATTAAATCCGCACAACCTGCGCCTGAATTTTTACTTGCATTCACTTTTGTTTTTCTGAAGAAGTCCCACCATTTGTGACCTCTGCCATTAAAAACACCTTCACCTGTAATTGCAACATTTTCGAGGTTTGTTCCGTAAATAAGAGGTGAATATCCATAACATCTGATACCTTCAATTCGAGTAAATACTGCAGGTAAATAATCATCAGGTTCATCAGAAAAATTAATTCTTGAACCTTTTTCCAGATGTAAATCAACATTACTTTTCAATTTAATTCCTGTAGAAAAATATGTACCTTCAGGAACTATTACGCGTCCTCCGCCCTGACTTGAAACATACTCTATTGCTTTGTTTATTCCGTCTGCTGAATCAGTTTCATTATCTGCAACCGCACCAAAATCAAGGATACTTACTGATAAATCATTAAATATCGGCTGAGTTGGTAATTCAAACTCTTTAAAAAACATATCTATTCCCTCTTATCCATTGTAATTATAATCAATTTTAAGATCATCGCCATTATAGGCTGCAACTGCAAGTTTGTCGCATCTTTCATTTTCAGGATGACCGTTATGACCTTCAACCCATACAAACTCTACTTCATGTTCTTCCATTAATACAAGAAGATTTTCCCACAAATCAACATTTGAAACAGGTTTCTTATCTGATTTACGCCATCCGTTTTCTTCCCAGTTATAAATCCAGCCTTTATTAATTGCATCAACAACATATTTTGAATCTGTAGTAACAGTAACATGGCATAATTCCTTTAGTGCCTCAAGTCCTCTTATTACTGCCATAAGCTCCATTCTGTTATTGGTTGTTAATTCATAGCCTTCAGAAATTTCTTTTTTCTTACCGTTGTATTCCAAAATTATACCGAATCCGCCTTTACCAGGGTTTCCTGAACAAGCTCCATCAGTGTACATATTTACATTCTTCATAATTTTTCCTTTACAAATTATAATAAAATTATTTTATCACGATTAAAAATTTAAGTCAATACACATTTAGATTTTAAGGGCTTTTTTAAGCTTATTAACTGCTTTTTTCTCTATTCTTGATATATATGATCTTGATATATTAAATCCATCTGCAATATCTTGTTGAGTTTTAACATCAGTTTTATATAGTCCGTACCTTTGTATAATTATTTCTTTTTCTCTCGGTGTTAAAACATCATCTATTATTTCATAAATTTTCTTAATATATTGTTTATTGGTTATTTGTTCCACAACATCATCATCTTCAGCAGTGATTATATCAATAAATGTAATTTCATTTCCTTCCTTATCTTTTCCTATTGGTTCATCCAATGACACATCATTTGCTGATTTTTTATTATTTCTGATAACCATAAGAATTTCATTGTCTATGCATCTAGAAGCGTATGTTGCAAGTCGGCTTCCTTTGTCAAAGTCAAATGTATTAACTGCCTTAATAAGTCCTATAGTTCCTATTGAGAGCATATCTTCATAATCAAGTCCTGAAGAGCTGTACTTTTTCGCTATATGTGCTACAAGACGCATATTTTTCTCAACGAGAATATTTCTTGCATCTATATCACCTTTTTTAGCTTTTTCAAGACACTTAAATTCTTCTTCTTTATTTAATGGCTTTGGAAAAGCATTTCCTGATGACACATAGGAAACCAAAAAAACTATCTGTTGTGCAAATAAACTTAGAAAATTTAACATATTACACCTCAATATCATTAATAATTAATTGTATGAGAAATATGTATTTTTTTGCAAGTCCAAAATAAAAAGAGCCATACGGCTCCTTTCATAACTAATTATTTAGCAACAATTATTCATAATTTTTTTAATCATTATTAATTTCTTCAACATTGTAAGGTGTTGTCTGATAAACGAAATAGTTGAGCCAGTTGGAAAACAACAAATTTGCATGTGAACGCCATGTACAAAGAGGTTGTTTATCAGGGTCATTATCAGGGAAATAGTTTTTAGGCATATCTACGTTTTCAAGACCTGCTTTTACATCTCTGATATATTCGTTTTTAAGTGTTTCAGTATCATATTCAGAATGACCTGTAACAAAAATCTGTCTGCCGTTTTTGGTGGACACTGCATAAACACCTGCTTCTTCCGACGAAGAAAGTATTTTCAGTCTTGGTTCTTTTTCAATGTCTTCCCTATAGACGGTTGTGTGTCTTGAGTGAGGAACCATAAATACATCATCAAAACCTCTGAAAAGTATTGAGGTTTTGTGGTCTGCAATATGTGGAAAAACACCGGATAATTTTCTTTCAAGCGGATGCTTTTTAATGCCGAAATGATAATATAGACCTGCCTGTGCCCCCCAACAAATATGGAATGTGCTATGAACATGTTTTTTTGTCCATTCCATAATTTCACAGAGTTCATCCCAGTATTCAACATCTTCAAACTCAAGATTTTCAACAGGTGCACCAGTAATAATCATACCATCATAGTAATTTTTCTTAATATCTTCAAAAGTCTTATAAAAAGCTATAAGATGTTCCTGAGATATGTTTTTTGATTTATATGATTTAGTTCTTATAAGCTCCATTTCAATTTGAAGCGGAGTATTTCCCAAAAGTCTGGCAAGTTGAGTTTCTGTTTCAATTTTAAGCGGCATAAGATTTAATACCAAAATTTTAAGCGGTCTTATGTCCTGAGACTGAGCTCTGGTATCAGTCATAACGAAAATATTTTCATTATTCAGAACCTCAACAGCAGGAAGCTTATTAGGTATTTTAATAGGCATCTATTTTACCTCCAAAAATTATTGATTAAGTGCCTGTTCAATATCAGCAATAATATCTTCTGCGTTTTCAAGACCACAAGAAAATCTTATAAGGTCAGGTGATACACCACAAGCTGCAAGCTCAGCGTCAGTCATCTGACGGTGTGTAGCACTTGCAGGATGCAAACAACATGTTTTTGAATCTGCAACATGTGTTTCTATTGAAGCAAGTTTTAAATTTTTCATAAATTTCTCTGCAGCTGCTCTTCCGCCTTTAACACCAAAGCTGATAACACCGCAAGAACCGTTTTTAAGATATTTCTGTGCTAATGAGTAATATTTATTATCTTTAAGTGAACAGTAGTTTACCCATTCAATTTTTTCGTTATTTGCAAGATATTCAGCAACTTTTTCTGCATTCTCACAATGTTTTTTCATACGAAGTGGTAAGCTTTCAAGTCCAAGATTTAAAAGATACGCACTAAATGGTGACTGAATAGCACCAAGGTCTCTCATAAGCTGAGCAGTAGCTTTTGTAATATAAGCACCCTCTAAGCCAAATCTTTCAGTGTATGTTACGCCGTGATAGCTGTCATCAGGTGTGCAAAGTCCAGGGAACTTATCAGGATACTTTGTCCAGTCAAATTTACCTGAATCTACAATGCAACCACCTACCGCAGACGCATGACCATCCATATATTTTGTTGTAGAATGAGTTACAATATCTGCGCCAAATTCTATTGGTCTGCAATTTACTGGTGTTGCAAATGTATTATCTATAATAAGAGGTACACCGTGAGCATGTGCAGCATTTGCAAACATTTCAATATCAAGAACAACAAGTGATGGATTTGAAATAGTTTCACCAAAAACCGCTTTTGTGTTAGGTTTAAAAGCTGCATTTAATTCTTCTTCACTACAATCAGGAGCAACAAAAGTAAAATCAATCCCCATTTTTCTCATTGTTACATTAAAAAGATTAAATGTTCCGCCATAGATAGCAGATGAACATACAATATGGTCACCGCATCCTGCAATATTAAAAATACTGAAGAATGATGCTGCCTGACCTGAAGAAGTCAGCATAGCAGCTGTACCGCCCTCAAGCTCACAAATTCTTGCCGCTACATGGTCGTTTGTTGGATTCTGAAGTCTTGAATAAAAATATCCTGAAGCTTCAAGATCAAAAAGCTTACCCATTTCTTCACTTGTATCATATTTAAATGTTGTGCTTTGTATGATAGGTATCTGTCTTGGTTCACCGTTTCCAGGTGTATAACCGCTTTGTACACATTTTGTATCTATTTTCCAGTTGTTCATATTTACATCTCCTATTCTTTATCTATGATATAATTTTTTAGTCTGATAAACAGGCTCCTGTGTTAAATCCATATGAAGTTTTTTAAATATCTGTCTGTCAACCTCTGAAAGAATAACCGTTGAATGAACCTGAGCATATTTTAAATTATAAAGCTGATCAAGAGCTTTTTTTGCTTTTTCGTCCATAGTAGCTGAAATAGACAATGCAGTAAGAGTTTCATCTGTATGAAGTCTTGGATTGGAATTCCCAAGATGATTAACCTTAAGATTTTGAACAGGCTCTATGATTTCAGGAGCAATTAACTTAACATCATCTTCAATATTTGCCAATGTCTTCAATGCATTTAACAATGCGGCTGACGAAGCACCCAAAAGAGAAGATGTTCTTCCTGTAACTATTCTTCCGTCTGCAAGTTCTATAGCAACTGCAGGTTCTTTATTTTCTTCTGCTTTTGCTAAAGCCTCTTTAACAACCTTTCTGTAGTCGGTTGTTATTCCTGCCTGTTTCATAATAAGCTCTATTTTGTAAACTGCACTTTTTTCAACAGTACCTTTTAAATTATCACACATAGTCTGATAATATCTTCTTATGATTTCATCTTTAGCCGCATCACAAACCGCTTCATCATCAAAGATGCAGTTACCTGCCATATTAACACCCATATCTGTAGGTGACTTATATGGACTTTCACCAAGAATTTTTTCAAAAATGGCATTTAATACAGGGAAAACTTCAATATCTCTGTTATAATTTACCGCTGAAATATTATAAGCTTCAAGATGAAAAGGATCAATAAGGTTCAAATCATTTAAATCTGCAGTTGCGGCTTCATAGGCAAGATTTACAGGATGCTTAAGAGGAATATTCCATACAGGGAATGTTTCAAATTTAGCATAACCTGCTTTCTTTCCCCTTTTATGCTCATGATAAAGCTGAGAAAGACAGGTTGCCATTTTTCCGCTACCTGGACCTGGGGCAGTAACAACTACCAAAGGTCTGGTTGTTTCAATATATTCATTTTTACCAAAACCCTCATCACTTACAATAAGCTCAAGATTTGCAGGGTATCCTTCAATAGGATAATGCAGAAAAACATTTATTCCAAGCTCTTCAAGTCTGTTTTTAAAAGTTTTAACTGCAGGTTCACCGCTATATTGTGTAATTACAACGCTTCCTACAAGAAAACCGTTAGCTCTGAACGCATCAATAAGACGAAGAGTGTCCAAATCATAAGTTATGTTATAATCGCCTCTGATTTTATTTTTAACAATATCTATTGCACTGATAGCAATAACAATTTCAAGCTTATCTTTAAGACTTGTAAGCATTTTGATTTTAGTGTCCGGCATAAACCCAGGAAGAACTCTTGATGCATGAAAATCATCAAAAAGCTTTCCGCCAAGCTCAAGATAAAGTTTATCACCGAAGGAATTTATTCTTTCAGCAATATGTTCTGACTGCATTTTAATATATTTTTCGTTATCAAAACCTACTTTATAACTCAAAAAACTCAACCTCCGTAACTTTATTTTATTCTTGCAACATTTGTTTTAACAGCCGCATCAGCCACAGCTTTTGCAACAGTTTTTCCAATTCTTTCATCAAACGCTTTAGGAAGAATATATTCTTCATTAAGCTCATCTTCTTTAACTAATGACGCAATTGCAAAAGATGCTGCTACCTTCATTTCTTCATTTATTTCACTTGCTCTTACATCAAGTGCACCACGGAAAATACCTGGGAAAGCAAGAACATTATTAATTTGATTATTGAAATCAGATCTGCCTGTTCCGACAATTCTTGCTCCTGCTTTAAGAGCTAAATCAGGCATAATTTCAGGAACAGGATTTGCCATAGGAAATACAATGGCATCACTATTCATTGATTTAATCATATCCTCATTAACAATTCCAGGTGCAGACACTCCAATAAATACATCAGCACCTTTCATTGCATCTGAAAGAGTTCCCATAATTTTTTCTTTATTGGTAAGTTTACTCATTTCTTCGTGAGCTGAATTTAAATTTTCCATTCCCTCACAAATAATGCCGAATTTATCACACATTACAAGATTTTTAACACCCAAATTCAAAAGATGTTTGCCGATTGCAATTCCTGCAGAACCTGCACCATTTATAACAACTCTTACAGTTTCAATGCTTTTGTCAACAACCTTCAAAGCATTTAAAAGTGCAGCAGCAACAACTATTGCAGTACCGTGCTGATCGTCATGGAAAACAGGAATATCACATATTTCTTTTAATTTCTTTTCTATTTCAAAACATCTTGGCGCAGAAATATCTTCAAGATTAATTCCACCAAAGCTGCCTGAAATATTATAAATCGTTCTGACGATTTCATCAGTATCCTTTGATTTGATGCAAAGTGGAAACGCATCAACATCTGCAAATTCTTTAAACAGAACACACTTGCCTTCCATAACCGGCATACCTGCTTCAGGTCCAATGTCACCAAGTCCTAAAACTGCAGTGCCGTCTGTAACTACTGCAACAAGGTTCCATCTTCTTGTAAGCTGGTAAGATTTATCAATATCATCTTTAATTTCAAGACAAGCACTGGCAACACCAGGAGTATATGCCAACGATAAAGCTTCACTATCTTTAACGGCAACTTTAGATTTAACTTCTATTTTACCCTGCCATTCATAGTGTTTATTTAAAGCTTTTTCTTTTATATCCATAATTACTCTCCATAATTTTCAAACATTTTTTACGATTAAAGCTCTTTGATAATGGCTTTAATTATTTTTGCAATGTCAGCCGCACATCTGCCGCAACCTTGACCGCACTGCGTAGCTTCACTTACTTCATCGTAAGTTCTTGCTCCGTCTTTAACTGCTTTTTCTATTTCTCCGTAAGTAATTCCGAAGCATCTGCATAATACTGTATCGCTTTTCATACACTATCTCCCCACTTTATACATTACAATATATCTATTATACCACAATTATATAATTTTTCAATATATTTTCGTCTTTTTATTCTATATTTTGCCTTTACAAACACATTAAAATTATGATATACTTAACAAAAATTCCAAGGAGAATAGAAATGGCATTTGACGCATCGGTTGTTAAGTGTTTCGTTGAAGAAGCAAACAAAACACTTATTAACGGGAAAATAGATAAAATACATCAACCGCAAAAGGACGAAATAGTTATTTCACTTCGTTCTTCAAACAAAAACATAAAGCTTCACATAAGTGCAAACCCAAATTTTCCAAGAATTTATCTTACAAATTCAAAATTTGATAATCCTGAAATTGCACCTATGTTCTGTATGCTTTTAAGAAAACATTTAGTTTCTTATAAAATTACAGCAATATCTCAATACGATTTTGAAAGAATTGTTGTTTTAGAATTGGAAGGCTATGACGAATTATCTGACTTAACCACAAAAAAACTTGTAATAGAGCTTCTTGGCAAATACAGTAACATCATCCTTTTGGATAATCAAAACAAAATAATTGACTGCATAAAAAGAATAGACATTTCAACAAGTACAGTAAGACAGGTTCTGCCAATGCTGACTTACAAATTCCCTGAAAAACAAAACAAAATTAATCCTATGGAATATAATTTTGATAATATAACTATCAATGAAGAAAACCCTGAAGCTGATATTATGTCAAAAATATACGGAATAGGTAAAATTACTGCAAGAGAAATATGTTATCTTGCAGAAAAAACAAGCTACCAAACCGCTCTTAAAGAAACATTTGACAATATTAAAAACAATAGCTTCAAGCCTTGTGTAATTTACAATCATGACTCATCGCCTCTTGATTTTTCTGCCACAGAAATTTTACAGTACGGAAATGAGCTTAAGATTGAATATACAGACACAATTTCAGAAGCAATAGAAAAGTTTTACTCAGGAAAAGCACTAAGACAAAAACTTAATAATTTTTCAAGTCAGATAGAAAAATTACTTTCAAACAACATTGAAAGATGTGAAAAAAAGCTTAAAATATTTAACCAACAGCTTTTGGATGCGGCAGGAAGAGAAAAATACAAGCAGTACGGTGAGCTTATAACTGCTAATATATATCAGATTAAGGATGGTATGAAAGAAGCTACTGTATTAAATTATTTCGATGAAAATTATCCTGAAATAAAAATAAAATTATCCCCTGAGCTTTCACCTGCACAAAATGCACAAAAATACTTTTCAAAATATAACAAAGCAAAAACGACTGAAGAACAATCGTTAATACAGATTGAAAAAACTGAAAAAGAACTAAACTATCTTGAAACCGTTTCAGATGCACTTAACCGTGCAGAAGATATTCAGGAAATTATAGAAATAAAAGAAGAACTTGCAAACGAAGGTTATATTACCATTACCGAACAAAGCAAGAAAAAGAAAAAAGCAAAAACAGAGGTGTCAAAGCCTAAAGAATATGTTATCGATGGCTATACAGTTTATGTTGGAAAGAACAACAGACAAAACGATTACCTTACTTTAAAAATGGCAAGAAGCCACGATATGTGGCTCCACACAAAAAACATACCTGGTTCTCATGTAATTATAGTAAAGAAATACGATGAAGAAATCCCTGATAAAATCATTATTGAAGCGGCTAAACTGGCAGCATTAAATTCAAAAGCGAAATCAGGTGCAAAAACACCTGTTGATTTTACAGAGGTGAAAAATGTTAAAAAACCATCAGGTGCAAAACCAGGTATGGTTATATACGATAACTACAACACAACTTATGTATCGCAGTAACTAAAAACTGTAAAGCCAAACGCTTTACAGTTTTTAGTTAATTAACTTTATTTATTGTCTTACCTTCCATAAAAGCAGAAAGATTTTTACACACAAGCTTAACAAGTCTTTTTCTTGCTTCTAAAGATGCCCATGCTGTGTGTGGTGTAATTATACAGTTTTTAGCACCTGCAAGAGGGCAATCCTTACTCATAGGTTCTTCTGTTAAAACATCAAGTCCTGCTGCAAAAATTTCTTCATTGTTCAGAGCATCTGCAAGTGCGTATTCATCAATAACTCCGCCCCTTGAAGTATTAATTAATATAGCAGTTTTTTTCATTAGTGAAAGTGTTCTTTTATTAATAATTTTTTCTGTTTCTTTATTAAGAGGACAGTTAAGGCTTATAACATCAGCCACAGAGAAAAGTTCATCTTTGGAAAGAACTTCAAACTCACAGTTTTCAGGCTTTGTTCTTGTAGAAATAACAACTTTCATACCTAATGCTTTAGCAACTGTTGCAACTTGTTTTCCAATATCGCCATAACCGATAATTCCCATAGTTTTTCCTGCAAGTTCAATTATAGGAAATGGAAAACAGGAAAACAGAGGACTTAGTGTCCAGTTGCCTTCTTTAACAAAGCAATCATACTGTCCGATGCTACCTGCAATCTGCATTAAAAGTGAAAATACATGTTGAACTACAGAGTCTCTTGAATAACCAGGTGCGTTACAAACTGTTATCCCTTTCTTGGCAGCATATTCAATATCAATATTATTATAGCCTGTAGCAAAAAGACCAACATATTTAAGCTTTGGGCATTTATCCATAACATCTGCAGTAATTTTTGCTTTATTGCAGATTACCGCTTCAGAATCTGCAATGCAGTCTGCTATAAGACTGTTGTCCATAGCATCATAAAAAGTAACATCACCAAACTGGTCAAACACTGAGAAATCAATATCACCAATTGTAACTGTATTTTTATCTAATACTGTAATTTTCATATTTTCTCCTGAATTTTATGAGGATAGAATTCCTCAAAATATTTTCCATAATTAATATTATCAATAGACTTATCCTTATATAAACCATACAAAGTGTTCATAGAATGCATAAGCGAGTCTGTCTGAACTCCATTCATAACAGACATATATGCTTCAAGATAAGCCGAAATATGATCACAAACCCTTATAATCTGTCCGTCAATAGGATTGTAGTCAACACTATCATATTTTTCTGTAATTTCTTCTGTTGTAACTTTTCTGACAACACCATTTTCTTTAATTTTAGAATCAAACTCATCATCTGTATAGTAATCAATATCAACTGTCCAGTTTTCAGGTATGAGAGGATAAACAATTTCCTCAAGCTGTGATACTTCAATGCCTTTTATAAGCTCATCAAGACCTTCAATTCCTCTTTTAACAGGAGATATAATATCTCTTGTCAACACTTCAGGTAAATCGTGGAATAAACCTCCGAAGAAATTATTCTCGCATCTTTTCTTACTGTAACCGTTACCCACACTAAAAAAGTATGATAAAAATGCAACTACTAATGTATGACCTATTACAGAAGTTTGTGGAATTCTTGCAGTTGCAGTCCATCTTTGCTGAAAACGAAGTCTGCCAATTAAATTAACAAAATCGAGTATTTTAGGATTTTGATAAATTTCCATTTTCCCTTCAAACCAAGGACATGCTGACAGAGAATTTTCAACCTCTTTCTTAGTTTTTTCAATATTATACATTGTGGTATTGCAGGGATAAATAACATCAAATTCCCATCGAGTGGCAAGATAATGAGCAAATTTTATAATTATTTTTTCCTGTTTGCTATATTCTTCATCAGTAAAATACAGAATCATTCTTTGAGCAAAGGCATCATCTATAGCTTTAAATTCATCAACTGTCTGCTCAATTACCCACTTATTCATCTCCGCGCCTTTTTCTGCAATGAGCTTATGATAAATAGGCGGTTT